>NZ_JBWXPT010000003.1:0-69713 GCF_056680185.1 Arthrobacter sp. BG3 | reverse complement strand
GGACCCCGTCCCGAGGGCTATGTCTTTTGGGTAGACCTGGCGAGCTGAAAACCCGCTCCGCTAGACTGAGTGCCATGGCTACCCACATTGATGCAGAGAAGATTGAACACGAGTTGCAGCAGCGACTCAGCAACCGTATGGACTCCGTGCGTGAACTGGTCAAGTCGAGGCAGAAAGTGGCCGACGCCCGCGACGCCCTTGGCGCGGCCGAAGATGAAGACGCGCGCCGCTACCAGGCGGCACTCACCGCTGGCTGGACCGTCGATGAACTGCGTTCGGCCGGCCTCAGTGAGCCGGAGAAGAAACTGCGCGTGCGGAAGCGCGTAACCCGTAGGAGCACGGCGACGCCGGAGGCATCGGAACAGACCGAACAGCCACAGCACCACGCATAGCCTCTCGCCCACATGTGCACAACAAAAGCTCTATCCTTCGGGCTTTTCCTGCACACATGATGGACGACAGGAACCAGCTGACCGCCTGCACACAACCGCCAGGTCACCACGCGCGGGAACCCCACCCACCGCAACCGGCGGATGTGCACAGCCTCCTGAAACTATCCCCATCCCGGCCCCTGATTGTCGCTGCTCCTGGTGCACCGTCAAGGGCGCTGCGCGTCACTTCGTGATGGGCCCCTGGCCCACCCGTGACCGCGCACCCTACGCAGACATTTCGGCCTTTAACGGGATGGGGAAAACACCGGATATTCTCTTCCCATGGATCACTCGCGAAAGCTGCAGCTTCTCCAGGAACAGATTGCCGCAGCCAACAATGGATCGCCCCAACACCTTACGGACTGGCGGAACCAGACCGAAGTTGTACTCCGGACGATCATGGGGGAAGACAGCAAGGTTTACAGCAGCTTCAAGGCAGTAAAGTACACCCCCGGTATCTACACCGAGAACACCGACTTTGCCCCTTACGTTCGCGCCGGTGTCATGAAGGCGGTCTCAGTACTCAAGGCAGCCATCATTGAACTGGAACTTCTCGAAGAGACTAAGCATGCCGAGATCTCCAACGCCGTCGAAGAGATCATCGAGGTAGAGGACAAGGGAGCTGGCACAGCAGGCCGGATCTTCATCGTGCACGGCCACGACGAAGCAAAAAAGTTTCAACTCGCACGTTTCCTGAGGGACCTCACAGGCCACGAGCCGGTGATTCTTCACGAACAACCCAACAAAGGCGCAGTCCTTATAGAAAAGTTGGAAACAAGCGCCGAGGGGACCGGCTTCGCCGTGGTACTCCTGACCGCCGACGACACGGGCAAGTCAAACAAGGAGAAGGACTACAAGGCCCGAGGCCGGCAGAACGTCGTTTTTGAACTTGGCTTCTTCATGGCCGCTCTGGGCCGCAAGAATGTCGCCGTCTTGATGGAACCGGGCATCGAGGAACCCGGAGACATCAAAGGCCTGGTGTACACCGAGCTTGACTCCGCAGGCGCGTGGAAGGCCGCACTTGCCTCAGAGATTGAGGAAGCCGGTATCCCCGTCGAATGGAAGGCCCTGAGGCGATAGGTTTACCGGGCCTTGCTGCCCACATCGGTTCGCTGGATTGCCGGCGCCCTGGTCGCCGTGTGAGGGCGGGGAATCCTTTCGCCCTCAGACACGCTGCCCCACATTAAGTCGCCTCACGACTAATTCCCTCGGTAAATCACTCCACCATCGGGGCGAACTTCGTCGGGCTGCCGAACCGTGGACCCTGGGCGGTCCTCCACAGTCCCGGAGCCGCTGACCTGGACACCGCGCACACCTTCGTTGATCAGCGTCCCTTCGATGTTCTTCGTCCCGAGTGAAACAGCTGTCGAAGCCAGCAGGGCTACTCCTCTGGCTGTGACAGGTTTATATGGCCCCGGCAGGACGGTTATTTCTGGCCCCACTTCATGACTCGCCGGGCACCTGTGGCGGTTATTTGTGGCCCCACCTTCAACGTTGGATTCATCACTGGATGGATGCGGCGGAAGGCTGGTCTGGATGGAGTCGAGAGTGGAGTTGTTCGCGCGGATTCGAAGGGACGCCCGGGTTGAGGGCCTGTCGGTTCGTGCGTTGGCGGTCCGGTACGGGGTTCACAGGCGAACGGTAAGGCAGGCGCTGGATTCGGCTGCCCCTCCGGAGCGTAAACAGAGGCAAGGCGTGTCCTGGAGGCTGGAGCCTTTTAAGGGCGCGATCGATGCGATGCTGATCGAGGACACGACGGCGCCGCGGAAGCAGCGCCATACTGCACGCAGGATTTTGGCCCGGCTCATTGAAGAGCACGGTGCGCAGGAGCTGTCGTATTCGACGGTGCGTGATTACGTAAGGGTCCGTCGGGCCCAGATTGATGTGGAGGCTGGCCGCCGGGTTGAGGTGTTCGTTCCTCAGGAACACGCTCCGGGTGCTGAGGCTGAGGTGGACTTCGGCGAGGTCTATGTCGTGCTGAACGGGGTGAAGACGAAGTGTCACCTGTTCATTTTCCGGTTATCGCATTCGGGCAGGGCCATCCATCGGATCTACCCGACCCAGGCCCAGGAGGCCTTCCTTGAAGGGCACATCGAGGCCTTCAAGGTTCTGGGCGGCATCCCGACTAAACACATCCGCTATGACAATCTCAGCAGTGCTGTCACCGCTGTGGTGTTCGGTCAGGGCCGGCAGCGCCGGGAGAACGACAGATGGGTGTTGTTCCGTTCGTTCTACGGCTTCGATCCCTTCTATTGCCAGCCTGGTATCGCCGGGGCCCACGAAAAGGGCGGGGTTGAGGGTGAGGTGGGCTGGTTCCGCCGCAACCGGCTTTCACCGATGCCGGTTGCTGACTCCCTGGACGAGCTCAACGACCGGATACGGGCGTGGGAGGCCCAGGACGAGGACCGGCGGATCAATGACAGGATCCGCACGATAGGCCAGGACTTCGAGATCGAACGGCCGTTCCTGGCCCCCTTGCCGCCTGAGGAATTCGATCCGGGTCTGGCGCTGAGCCCGAGGGTTGATAGGTCCTCCATGGTTACGGTCAGGATGGTGAAGTATTCCGTCCCGGCCCGGCTCATCGGCCGGAGGGTCCGTGTCTCGTTGAGGGCATCCGAGGTTGTGGTGTTCGACGGCCGCACCGTGGTGGCGAGGCATCAGCGGCTCGCCGCCCGCTCCGGCCAGTCAGTCCAACTGGACCACTATCTCGAGGTCCTCAAAACCAAACCCGGTGCTCTCCCCGGCTCCACTGCCTTGGCCAGGGCACGGGAGTCCGGGACGTTCACCAGCGCTCATGAGGCTTTCTGGGCCGCCTCCCGCCGGGTTAACGGCGACGCCAACGGGACCCGCGAACTCATCGACGTCCTGCTCCTCCACCGGTCCATGGATGCCCGAGACATTCACGCTGGAATCAGTGCGGCGCTGGGAGTGGGCGCGGTCAGCGCAGACGTCGTCGCGGTCGAAGCCCGCAGACATGCCACGGCATCTTGCCGGGGTGGAGCCAGTTCCGATCGTCATCCCGGTGCTCATGCTGAAGAGAAAGTGCAACGGGTTGTCAGTCTCACCCAACGCCGCTTTATGGACCCCGCCGCCGTCATTGCCGGGCTGCCCCCTGATGGCCGGCCCCTACCCTCAGTCCGCGCCTATGACGAGCTGCTGGCCAAACGCTCTCAACACCTCGAAGGAACCGCGTCAAAGGAGAATATGTCATGAGCCCGACCGCACCGGCGACCACCATCACCCCAACCCTGCGCCGGCGGCGCGGCCTGACTGAGCAGGCCGCGGTCGCTGCTGTGGACCAGGCCTGCCGCCGGCTGCGCCTGCCCACGATCCGCGGGGTCCTCGATGAAGCCCTATCCGTCGCGGGGAAGGAACAACTCTCCTACCAGGGCTTCTTGGCCGAGCTGCTGCTGGCCGAGTGCGACGACAGGGACCGCCGCTCCTCGATCCGCCGTGTGAAAGCCGCGAGCTTTCCCCGGGACAAGTGGCTCGGGGACTTTGACTTCGATGCGAACCCGAACATCAACCCCGCGACCATCCACACCCTGGCCATCGGGGATTGGGTCCGCAAAGGACAACCCCTCTGCCTGATTGGGGACTCCGGGACCGGCAAATCCCACCTGCTCATCGGACTCGGCACCGCCGCCGCAGAGAAGGGCTACCGAGTAAAATACACCCTCGCCACCCGGCTCGTAAACGAACTTGTCGAAGCCGCCGACGAGAAGGTCCTGGCCAAGACCATCGCCCGGTACGGCCGGGTGGACCTGCTCTGCATCGACGAGCTTGGTTACATGGAACTGGACCGGCGGGGCGCCGAACTACTGTTCCAGGTCCTCACCGAACGCGAGGAAAAGAATTCCATCGCGATCGCCTCGAACGAGTCATTCTCCGGCTGGACCAAAACCTTCACCGACCCGCGCCTCTGTGCAGCCATCGTGGACCGCCTCACCTTCAAGGGCACCATCATCGAAACCGGCACCGACTCCTATCGCCTGGCCCATGGCATCGCGCGTAAAAGTTCGGAACAGGCGAACAACCCCGCTGCAGGAACCCAAGGTCCCCGCAGAGGTGAATCCGACCTCATGCCACGGGCGCCTGCAGGCACTGGATAACTCACCACGAAACTTTCCCCAAAAGTATCCGATACGGCGTCCGCGTGGGGTAGTTTGATCGCTATGTTGACCGGATTCAAGAATTTCATCATGAAGGGCAACGTCGTAGACCTTGCCGTCGCCGTCGTGATTGGTGCCGCCTTTGGTGCCGTAGTCACGGCCCTAGTCCAAAGCGTTCTCATGCCGTTCATCGCGGCCTTGGTCGGATCTCCGAACTTCGATAGCTTCGCCGTCGTGACCCTCAACGGAAACGACATTAAATTCGGTGTCCTGCTCACAGCAATTGTTAACTTCGTGCTCGTGGCGGCAGCCATTTACTTCGTCATCGTCGTGCCCATGAACCACATGATCGAGCGCCGCAACCGGCGCCTCGGCATCAACCCGGACGTCAAGGAAGAAGCGGCCGAAGACCCCCAGATTGCCCTGCTCACGGAAATCCGGGATTCCCTACGGCAAGACCGCAGGGCCTAATCAAGTCGGCGGACCCAAATCCACCAAAATCCGCTTTCAGGGCTAAACCGCCGCCCAATCGCTTCGGCACGCTTACGTTCCGCAGAGCGATGCTCCGATAGCGTGTCTCCCAGCGGCGCAGGGATAAATCCCGGCGTTCGTGCAGCCGCAGGCTGGCTGTGCTTGTTTTCCGTCATCGATGAAAGGACATGAAAAGTGGCTGTTTCGATTGAATTGGGCAAGGCATTGGACAACGCCTACGAGAACTCGACTCTGGACGAGGTCCTGTCGGCCCCGCCCTCGGCTCTTGCCGGCCTGACCGAAAAGCACGACGAACTGCTTGCCGGTATGGGAATCAAAACCATCCGCGATCTGGGAAGCAATAAATACTTCGCTACGGCAGGTGTACTGGTCGCACTCTCCGGCAAGGTCGGGTAGTGGGTCTGGACTGTTAGCGCGTCTCACTGAAAAGGTCCGGCCCGGCGCACGCCAGGTCGGACCTTTTCCATTCCAGAATGGATTTCTCCCACTCAAGAGATCTGACATGCTAGCAACGACGGCGCCCCGACTCCATACCCCCGACCGGCATCTGCCGTTCCCCGGGCGATACAGGAACCCTTAGCCAACCGGTGCGAAAACCGTCCCGCGAGCCCGAGACCCACAACAACGTTCCGTGAACCTGGGGCCACTTTCAATCGCCCCTCTGGGGCCAAAAATACTTGACACAATCACTCCTCCCTGATCAACGTTCAGTGTTCCGTTGAGCGCTCCGTGAAAGGTAGCTGTCGCCTCTCGTTCAACATTTACGGTGCCGTTGATCGTTGCTCGGGCCTCGAAGACTGTCCCGGGCCTCAGCTGCACGGTGCCATTGATGGTTCCATAACTGGTGACCACAGCCCCGTTCTCGATGACCACCGTCCGGTTGACCTTTTCATGCAAGTCGCCTGACTCGGAGATAACAAGATCCTCGACCGGGACAAACTCACCGTTGCGGTATTCGTAGGACGACACTATTTCTCCTTGGTTACGATGGACTGCACATCTTGTAAGCGCCGGGCCGGTGTTCCAGGTGACGCCGCGCCATGGCATATCCAGCCTTCCAGCCGTGCGACTTCCTCTGCCGCCGGTGAGTCGATTTTTCCCCTGTTGATCTCTGCTTTGATGCGTTCGGAGAATGTGCCTTCCAATGTTGCTACCTCCCCAAGTCTTTGCCAGCCGGCGGTCGGCTATTGTGGCGTGCAGCTCGTGTTGTCGAGGCGGCACGAACGGCGGCAAGGGTGTCGCTGTCAACGAGCGGTCCGCCCGCCCTGGCGCGGCCCTGTGTTGTCTCCAGCTTGGGGCCGACGTCCTCGTCCGCAACGCGGTAAACCTGGTACTCACTAACGCATCCGTAGTCGGCGGCAATTGCCGCAGCGTTGGCGGCGCAGACGGATTCCGTGTCGCTCGGTTCGTTGAAAAGTGATGCCGGGAAAGACTGTGGAACCCAGCGGCCGCCCAGCTCGGCGTCAAGGCCGGCTGCCGTCCCGTTTTCAGCTTCGAGATAGCCGCGCTCCCAGCGGCCCATGGTGCGCGCCTCGCTGACTTTCTGCGTTGTCTCGACGTCGGCAACCAGCACGTCATAGCCGGCGGCTTGGAGGCGATCCAGCAGAATCCTGGCCTGCTTCTCGTTACCCAGGGTGCCGTCGATGATGACATTCATCCCTGACTCCAGTGCCTCGTTGCGTGCCTTCTTGGCGAGGATGGATGACTCCGTGTGGACCAGGGCTGCCAGCTCGCGCGGGTAGAACTTCTCCCCCGCTTCTTCAAGGGCGCGCACTTCGTCCGGCACCACGTAACTGTCGTAGCTTCCGTCCTGGCGGGCCTGTTGCAGCAGCTCGTCCTTGAAGTCGTCCGCGTTAATCGGCAGCCAGTGCTCGGGCTGCGTCCGGGTTGCCTGGATGAGGGCGGCCTGTGCGGTGGATTTTCCGGCGCCTGGAGGGCCGGCAAGGACAATCGCTTTCTTGTCGCGGCGGACCTCGGGGCGAGACTCTATGAAGCGTGCCAGGATCTCGTTGTGCAGCCGGCGGCGGTCCTGGCGCGGCTCACCTCGGCGGACGTTGAACCAGTCAGGGTTCTGGGCGGTCGCGGTCTTGCTCTGGGCGGTCAGCGGTCCCCCGTCGGCGCCCAGGCGCTCCAAGGTGGCGCGGTGCGCCGCTGCCTGGTCTTCGGTAGTCACGCTTTACAGCGTAGTCATCAGACTTGGGGGGCCTCGTCGGAGGCGTCCAGAATCTGGTCGTAGGCGTCGCCGTCGATGAGTCCTTCATCAAAGGCCCGACCAACTTCCGCGAACGATCCCGGAGTGTCCAGGTAAGGCGTGGACTCCCACTCGGCCGCAGCTGCGGCCGCGCCCTCGTTCTTCGCGTAGGGCCATGCTGACAGCTCGCGAATCATGGTGTCGCGGTCGATGTCGCCGGCCGCGAAGCGCTCTGCGATCTCGTATGGGCTGGCACCACTGAAACCATCGGGAACGGGCTTCACCCCTCTGGCCTCGGCCTGCGAGAGCAGCCGACTAATGGCCGGCTGGCTGACGCCCAGGGCGCGGGCGACTATGCGCTGGTCGGCAGTTTCCACGGCCGCGCGGACGTTCCTGATGTAGTCCAGGCCGCCCAGCTCGCGGCGCGCACGGGCGCGGCGGGCGTTGGCAATGGCACTCTCGGGGCTGGTGATCGTCATATCCAAACCTCCTTGCTATATAACCAATGTTATCACCGTTATAACTGAGGTTATAAGAGTCACTTCGACAGGTTCTCAGCCCAAAGACAGGCGCTAGGCGTTCTGCTAGTTCTCGGCAGTCAGCGTCTCCGGCGGCCGGGGCGGCAGGTATCGGTAGAGGCTGGAGCGGGTGATACCCGTGGCCGTGACTATTTCGGAGATGGACTGATTCTCGTGGTCGCGAAGGTGTTCGGCGTAGGCGAGTTTCGCAGGATCGACCACGCTGGGCCGGCCTATCCTTTTGCCCTTGGCGGCAGCAACGGCACGCGCATGCGCTGCGCGTTCGATCGCGTAGGTTCGCTCCATTTGTCCGAAGAGTGCAAGCATCACGACTGCCAACTGGGACATGGGATCCTCCGGATTAGCGGAATCAACGCGGATCGGGTCGGCCAGGTTCCGGACTCCGACGCCGCGGCTTGCCAGGTCGTGGATGAGGTTCAGGGTGTCCCGGACGGTACGGCCCAGCCGGTCCAGGGTGTGCACCACGATGACGTCCCCCTCGCGGGCCTGGTCGAGTGCTTCTTGCAGTCCTGGTCGGTTTGTGGTGGATCCGGATTTCTTGTCCAGATAGATATGTTTGGCGGGGATACCCTCGCCGCGCAGTGCGTCGATCTGGCGGTCAAGGTCCTGTTTCGCGGTCGAGACGCGCGCGTATCCGATATCCATGCGAACACTGTACCGATACTTATTCTGCACGACCCGCACGGGACGTCTTAAAGAAGATAGTTATGGAACGAAATCTGGTAGCTGTGACTTTCGGCGATAAATGGCGGTTTTTTCACAGCGCTATTTGGCGTGGTCCGGCCAGTGAATACTGGCTTCCAAGGGAGCCACCTGTCGTGCGCTTCAGAGCCACCTGCCCAGAGCATGGATCGTGTCGTTCAGAGCCACGATTGGCGGGCGGTGTCATAGCCTCGTAGCAACAACCTTCGGTGTGAACAGATGGAGTTGCCCGTGGGGCGTAGGACATTGACGTTTGCTGATCGGGCGGACATAGCGGTCGGAATCAAGGCGGGGCAAACCGACCGGCAGATTGGCGAGGAAATCGGCCGCCACCACACGGTCATCTGGCGGGAGCGCCAGCGGAACTCCACGAAGACCCGCGGGTACCGCCCGCTCACCGCTGACGCGCGGGCGCAGAAGCGGCGGGCACGGCCACAGGAACGGAAAATCGACACCGCTCCGGTCCTCGCGGCCCGGGTTCGTGCGGATCTGTTCCGTTCCAGGACGCCGCGGCAGATCGCCGGCCGGTTGCTTTTGGAGGCCACAGACTCCAGCGTGGAGACCATGACGAAGTCTCCCGATGCCCAGGGCCGCACGGTCTCCCATGAGGCCATCTACCGGTGGATCTACGCCCTGCCCAAAGGCGAACTCGCCAAGGAGGGAATCCTGCTCCAGTCCAAGCGCACCCGGCGCAAGCCCCGCAAACCCCTGGGTGAACGGACCGGCGGGCGGATCATCGGCATGGTCAGCATCGATGACCGCCCCGAGGAGGCTTCTGACCGGCGCGTGCCAGGGTCGTGGGAAGGGGACCTGATCATCGGCAAGGGCGGCAAATCTGCCGTCGCAACCCTGGTGGAACGCCATAGCCGGTTCCTGATCATGCTCGGTCTGCCCGAGGGCAAGAAGGCTGCGCCTCTGGCCGATGTGCTCATCGACCGGGTCCATGACCTACCGGCGCTGATGCGCGGTTCCCTGACCTGGGACCAGGGCACCGAGATGGCCCCACCACGCCGCGCTAACCGTCGCCACGGACCTGCCCGTGTACTTCGCCCACCCGCACTCACCCTGGGAGAGACCGACGAATGAGAACACCAACGGGCTCATCCGCGAGTACCTGCCCAAGGGCATTGAGCTGACCAGCCACCAGCCCTTCCTTGACTCCATCGCCGACGAACTCAACGACCGTCCCCGGGCTTCCTTGGGCTACTTCACCCCGCGGGAAATATTTACCAAGCTACTCAACGAAGATGTTGCTAAGACGGGTTGACACCGCCGCGTGGTTGAGAGCCACCTGAAAAGCTCCTCCCACCACGTGATGGCCACGTGGTGGGAAGAGCCCCGATACCACTGGTTGTGGCGTACTGTCTCAGCACTGGAGATCACTTCCGCGAACGCGGCGCTGGCACGCTCTGCGGAACCACCGAAGACTCAGTGCAGAAGCGGTGACCACCCCTCGCGGGAGCGCCGGCCACGACTGGGCGCCACGCCCCGCAACCCGGGCAAACGACCAGCTGCCAGGGCGTCGACACGGACACAGTCAACACAGCGGCTTCACGCTTGACGGCCACGACCTGGACGTCCAGACCGAGTAACACATCACAGCGGGGGCAGGGATCGGTAGCAGGCGCGGGGACGCACCCAGTAGCGTTAGTCAACGTCGAGGTTCTCGGGATGGATCAGCTTGCTTGGTCGCTACTGATCACCGGGGACCTCGACCTCTATCCCGTTGAAATCATCCCGCGAGTCTCATAGCCCACCGAATGTCCCAAGAACCCCATTAACTCCTTAAATCGGGACTATCTCATAAACGGTGTATCCGGCGGTTTGTTTTAGTAGTTTTCAGCTGCCGGGAATCGGTCGCTGAAAGTGATGGCGAAGGCGTTCAAAGCGGGCTTCCAGCGCATTGTCCATCGGGTCCTGCCGGCACCGGTCGGATCGAGGGATCGGGTGACCAGATACAGGCACTTTAGCGCAGCCTGCTCGGTCGGGAAATGACCGCGTGCCTTCACGGCCCGCCGGTACCGGGCGTTCAACGATTCGATCGCGTTGGTCGAGCAGATCACGCGCCGGATTTCCACGTCGTAGTCCAGGAAGGGGATGAACTCCTCCCAAGCATTTTCCCAGAGCCGCACGATCGCCCCGTATTTCCTGCCCCAGCGCTCCGTCAGCTCCTCGAACGCTGCCCGGGCCGCCGTGGCGTTCACGGCTGTGTAGATCGGCTTCACATCCCGTTTGAGCGCATCCCAGTCCTGCTTCGAGGCCAGCCGGAAGGTGTTGCGGATCAAGTGGATGATGCACGTCTGGACGGTCGTCAGCGGCCACACGTTCGCCACGACCTCGGGCAGGCCCTTGAGCCCGTCGCAGACCAGGAAAAAGCTGTCCTTCACGCCGCGGTTCTTGATGTCGGTGAGCACGCTCATCCAGAACTTCGCGCCCTCCCCGCCAGTGCCGGCCCACAGGCCCAGGATGTCCTTCTCCCCGGCCAGAGTGACACCAATAGCGGCATAGACAGGGCGGTTGGCGACCTGCCCGTCCCGGACCTTGACGACAATGGCGTCGATGAAGATCGCCGCGTAGACCTCATCCAACGGCCGGTTCTGCCACGCGGCCATCTCTTCAAGCACCCGGTCGGTGATCCGCGAGACCGTCTCCTTGGACACCGAGGCGCCGTAGATCTCGGCGAAATGGGCGCTGATCTCCCCGGTCGTCAGGCCCTTGGCGTAGAGCGAGAGGACCATCTCATCGACCCCGGTCAGCCGCCGCTGGCGCTTGGCGACGATCTTCGGTTCGAACGTGCCCTCCCGGTCCCGCGGAACATCGATCTGCACCGGGCCGGTCGTCTCCGTCAGCACGGTCTTTGACCGGGTGCCGTTGCGCGAGTTGGCAGTGTCCTTGGCCGCCGCATCGTGCCTTTCATAACCGAGATGCTCGGTTAATTCCTCATCCAGCGCGGTCTCGATGACGGTCTTGGTCAACTGCTTGAGCAGCCCATCAGGGCCGGTCAGCGCCAGGCCCTGTTCCTTGGCCATCCTCACCAGCTCACGGGCGGCATCGACCTCGGAAGTGTCTGTCAGTTTTTCAACGGTCTTGGTACTCGGCACAGCCTCAAGTGTTGCGGCCATATCGGGCTCCTCCCCGCCAGGCTCACCGCCCGGCGTGTCGAGCCGGATACACCGTTATTTACACAGTCCCCTTAAATCCAGCGCTTCAAACCAAGTGATTACTTCTGCTTGGGTTTGTTGTTCAAGGAGTGTTCCCGAATGGCGCCTTCTACGATGTGTTCGGCGATGGCCAAGGAGGATGTCGCGCCTGGGGAGGGGGCGTTTCGGATGTGCGTGACGTGGCCTTTGTGTTGGATGACAAAGTCGTCGACAAGCGCTCCGTCTTTCGTCAGGGCTTGTGCGCGGATGCCGCGGGTTGCGCGGGTTGCGTTCGCCTGGGCTAGGGAGGGTACGTATTTTTGTGCTTCTCGCAGGAACCGTTTTTTGGAGACAACCGACTGAATCTCTCGGGCTGCTGTAGGAAGGTTGCGGGCGGCGAACTTCCAGAACCCGGCGTTCGCCATGGTCTCTGCGGTGTCCTTCGGGCTGATTCCCAAGCCGCTGTAGATTTCCCGGGAGAAAGATAGGAAAGCATTGGGGCCGACCATCATTTCTCCGTCGATACGCTTGGTGAGATGGACGCCGAGGAACGGATACTTCGGGTCCGGTACTGGATAAATTAGGCCCTTCACATGCTGACGGTAGTCGGGCTCGAGCACGAAGTACTGCCCGAAGAAGGGCACGATGCTGGGGTCGTCGGATCCTCCGGAGGCTCTGGACAGGCGGTCGGATTGAAGTCCGGAGCAGATGACAGCCAGATCAAAACCCTGTTGCCCACGGTCAGTGTGGACGGCGGCCCCGGAGGTAGTGTTGGTGACCTTGTGGACCTCGGTGTTCAGACACAGGGTCCCCCCGGCTGCCAGCACTTCGTCAATGAGGGCTTGGGTGACCTTGAAATAATCGATGATGGCGGTGTGCGGGGAGTGGAGGGCCGCGCGTCCCACCGCGTTGGGCTCGACCTCGCGTATGCCGACCGAGTCTAGTAGCTTCACACCAGGTACCCCGTTGGCTGTAGCGCGGGCGTAGATGTCCTGTAGTCTCTGCTCCTCAACCTCATTGAGGGCCACGATGATTTTCCCGCATTCCTCATAGGCGAGGTCATGCTCGGCGCTGAACTCCTGTAGGAGGGTGACGCCGCGCCGGCATAGACGTGCCTTTAGCCCACCCGGCTCGTAGTAGAGCCCGGCGTGGACCACCCCGGAATTATGACCAGTCTGGTGGGCCGCCACCTTAGCCTCTTTCTCGAACACGGTTACGGCAGATCCCGGAAACCGCAAGGTGAGTTCTCTGGCGACAGCAGCACCTATGATTCCTGCGCCCACCACGGCGAATGACTGGTTGTTTGACACTGGTACCTACCTCGTTCGGGGAGTGAAGTGGAATGACATACTGAAGTTGTGGAGAACGTTCGCCGTACCAGAAATCTGACCGATCAAGCGTTCGAGTTGTTGCGCAAAGCGATTGTCTCGGGGGATCTCAAGCCTGGAGAGCTTTACACAGCCGGCCAGTTGGGCGAGCAGATTGGCGTATCGCGTACGCCGGTCCGCGAAGCTTTGCTTGAGCTTTCCCGACTTGGGCTGGTTGAGATTGTGAAGAACCGAGGAATGCGGGTGGTTACTACCGACATTGAAGGCCTCGTTCAGGGCTTCGAGGTTCGATTGATGTTGGAGGTTCCTTTGGCACGCAGGGCGACGGAGCTGCGGGACGACACGGCAATCGCTGCAGTGAACGGCACCTTCAAGGAGTTCCGCCAGGCCGCCATGGCGGATGATGCCGAGGCCACCTTGCGTGCTGACCGTGACTTCCACCGCACCTTGTTGCTGGGCAGTAGAAACGTTAAGGCTGTGGGGCTTCTGCATGAACAGCGCAATTTGGTGCTGATGGGTGGGGTCGGGACAGTGCCAACCTCTCGCAGCGCCCTCGAATGCTTTGAAGACCACATCGACATTCATGGCGCTTTCGTTAAGGGTGACGTTGAAGGCGTCGGTCGGGCCATGACCCGCCACATCACTCACACCGCCCATATGCTCATTGCTCAGGAGATTCGAAGCCGCCCGGAATTCGCCGGAGCCGATGCTACTGAGAGGCTGGACTGGCTGACTCACTGAATCCTTTCTAATGCGACGTCACATTTTATCGGGCTTGCATGTTACATACTAAAATTGTTGGCTGAGTCGTCTTCAAAGGCTTCTGCTTCCATGCGCTCAGGCTGGGTGGGTATTCATCGGTGGGTGGTCCTCGGGGGTGCCGTCAGGGCAGTGCCCTGTGCATTACTTCGGCGAGGTGGACGCCGACGGCGTCCGTACCTTGGGTGATCTGGGTGCGGCATGAGAAGCCGTCGGCGAGCACGATGGTCCCGTCGGCCGCGTTGCGGATTGTGGGGAACAGTTCCCGCTCACCAAGGGTTTGGGAGACCTCGTAGTGGCCCGGTTCGAAGCCCCAGTTGCCTGCCAGTCCGCAGCATCCCCCACCGACGACGGCGGTGTGCACGCCGAGCTTTTTTAGTACCTCCAGTTCGGGTTCGTAGCCGAGCATGGATTGCTGGTGGCAGTGGACCTGGCATACGGCTTGGGCTGGGCCGGTTTCCGTGGACAGATTTTGGAAGGGCCAGGGTTTTTTGTCTGCGACGTGCCGGGCAGTGAAGGCCCCGAGGGTCATGGTCAGTTCTGCTACGCGCCGGGCACGCGGGTCGTTGGGGAGCAGTTCGGTAATCTCGTCCTGAAGCATGACTGTGCAGGAGGGCTCGAGACCGATGATCGGGTAGCCGGCCTCCAGTAGGGGCTCCATGACGTCGAGGGTGTCGGTCAGAACCTTTTTCGTCATATCGAGTTGGCCGGTGGAGTGCCAGGTCAGTCCACAGCATACGTTGCCCATGGGCAGCAGGACCCTGTAGCCCATGGCCTCGAGAACCTCTACGGCGGCTTTGCCGGGGGCGTTCGCCGAGAAATTGGTGAAAGTGTCGGGCCACAACACCACCGTTTCCCTGCCCTCGGCGTTGCCAGGCCGCCGGGACGCCTTTTGCCGGTGCCACCCAGTCAGTGGCTGCGACGCGAAGGAAATCATTCGCCGCTTCGGCTCGATCCCACCCAACCGCTTGGTCAGCTCTTCGACGGGGCGGAAGCTTTCTAGGAGGTTGATGGCATGGAACGCGAAGGGTATTTTTTCCGTCACGCGCATCAGCAGCGGCATCCAGCCCATGGTGAAATGCGCCATTGGGCGCCGGTTCCGGCCTATGAAGGAGCGCAGGCCCTGACCGTAGTGGTGGTGCAGGAACTCAGCTTTGTATGTGGCCATGTCGACGTTGACGGGGCACTCGGTAGCGCACGCCTTGCACGACAGACACAGGTCGAGGGCCTCGAGGGTTTCCTTCGACTTCCACCCGTCGGTGATGGACTCCCCGCGTAACATTTCGGCCAGGGACCGGGCGCGGCCACGGGTGGAATGCACCTCATCATGAGTGGCTTGGAAGGACGGACACATCGCTCCGGAATCGGACCGGCAGGAGCCTACTCCCACGCACCGGTTGACGGCGCTGGAGAACGAGCCGCTATCGCGGGAGAAGGCATGTACGGGGGTGAGTTCGAAGGTTCGGGCGCCAGGACCGGGACGGATGCCCTGGTCGATTGGCTCCGGGTCCACAAGCAGGCCGGGGTTGAACACACCCTCTGGGTCGAATGCGCGCTTGAACGCGGCGAACGACGCCAGTGCCTCGGGGGAGTAGATGGTGGCTAAAAGTTCGGAGCGGGCGCGGCCGTCGCCGTGTTCACCGGAAACGGAACCGCCGTAGCGGTGCACGAGCTTGGCGGCGCGCTCAACGAAGGTGCGGTACGCCGCCACACCCTCGTCAGTGCTGAAGTCGAAGGAGATGCGGATGTGGACGCAGCCCTCACCGAAGTGCCCGAAGGGAATGCCGGTAAGGCCCAGTTCGTGGAGCAGGTCATAGAGGTCGCGCAGATACTCGCCCAACCGTGCAGGCGGCACAGCCGAATCCTCCCAGCCCGGCCAAGCCTCCCCACCGTCGGGCAGGCGGGTTACGATGCCCGCCCCGGCCTCCCGAATTCCCCACAGGGCCCGCGCCAGCGGCGCTTCGGTAACGATGATCGAGTCGACGACATTTTCCGGGACGAGGCCTGGCAGTTCCCTCGCCCTCGCTTCGGCTTCCTCGAGAGTGTCCGCGCCGACCTCGCAGTACAGCCAGCCACCACCGCGGGGTAGCTCGGAGCCGGACTCCTCCTGGCCCGGGCGTGTCTGCAGCGCTTCGACCAGGTCCGAGCCCATGCCCTCGATCGTGTAGACGCCGGGGACGCGTAGTTTCGGGGCTGCTGTCGCGGCCTCGAAGGCATCCTCGAAGCCCAGTACGGCCAGGGCAGTGTGGGCGGGCTTGGCCACCAGCCGAACGGTCAGCCGTGTGATGATCCCGCAGGTGCCCTCGGAGCCGGCGAACGCCTTGGCGGTGTCGAAGCGGTTTTCCTCGAGCAGGTAGTACAGGCCATAGCCGGAGACCTGGCGCGGAAACTGGCCCAGCTCGGTGCGCAGCATCGCCAGGTGCTGGTCCCGGATCTTCGTCAGCGCCCGCTCAAGCACCGGATCAGACGTGCCGCCGGCGCGCAGCTCGATCTCGCGGCCGTCGGCGAGCATGACCGTGAGATCTACCAGGTTGTCCGCGGAAGTACCCCACGCTACGGAATGGGAGCCGCACGCGTTGTTGGCCACCATCCCGCCAATCGTGGCACGGGAATGCGTGGAGGGGTCCGGGCCGTAGGTGAGCCCGAACCTGGACGCCGCCTCCCGCAGCTGGTCGCAGATCACGCCCGGCTCAATCGTCGCGGTCCTCGCCTCCGGGTCGATGGCCAGGATCCGGTTGAAGTGCCGGGACGTGTCGATGATCAGGCCCTCCCCGATGGCGTTGCCCGCCACCGACGTGCCACCCCCGCGGGTGGTCACCGGCCAGCCGCGGTGCCGGGCTAGGGCCAGCAGTTCCCGGACCTCTTCCACGCTGGACGGTTCAGCCACCGCGGCCGGCAGCCGACGGTAGATCGATGCGTCTGAGACATAAGCAGCGCGGGTCGTGAGGTCATCACGTATAGCGGTCATGATTACGCGGCCTTTCAAAAAACTTCACTATCGAGGTGAGCGAACGGTGAATGCGAAATAAGTGGCATCACGACCCAGGCATTGAATTGGCTTCCACTCGCATAATTATCATGCACCCGCACGAGCCCGAGGGATCACCAGGATAATTATCTGAATAACTGATACATTCTTTTAATCTTGGTGCGTACCGTGAAACAGGCGATAAAAGATGGATGTCACCTCTGGGTCCGTCAAGCGGATCTCGGTGCCCCCAGTTGACCCAACCTCAGCTGCGCCCTCATTTACAGTCTCTATGGGGATGTATTGATAATACGTACAGCGTTAAGATAAACACGACAAATTCAACCCAAGCTGCTGCTAAGAAAACAACTGGTATGTTTCGGATTTCGCTTGAGACGTTCTTTCGATGGTGGCAACATGATGAAGACCGCTGTGAATAGGAAACAGTATTCGTAATCACTTACTCACTGAGTTCGCTTAGTACAGTCAGGGCCAGAACTGGGAAGCCTTTCCGCCAATCATCATGCCGGTGGCAGGAAACCGTATCGACGGGCATTGTTGTCCCGCACGATCCGAAGGCGTGTTGCTGCATTAGGCACCCACCGTTCCCATCGGGACAGGATCTCGACGGATGTGGGGGCTTTTGCCAACCCCACATGGGGCCAATCCGAGCCCCAGAGCACCCGCTCGGGGGCTGCGTCGATGAACGCCTGCACCCTATCTGTGATAGCGGCCTCGTGGTTGGCGACAGCGCGAACATCACGCGGATCGGCTTCTCGTGGCATCAACCGCTCGGAGCCGGACAGCGTGATCCATACATTCTTAAGAGTCAGTAACTCAACTAGTGCGCTCATCTCAGGGGAATCTAGCCGCACATTAGAGGGCACGTACCCGAGGTGATCAATGACGATGTCGACACCGAGATCACTCACGACCTTCGCGAACCAGGGAAGGTGCTGGCGAATGTCACTCCACACCTCGATGTGCCAGCCGAGGTGACGCACCCGCTGAGCCACCTCCTCGATCTTGGTGACCGGGACGCCTCCGGGGTACCCGTCCTGCACCCGCGTTGCGACGACGCCGGCGGCATCCATTTCGGCTAGGTCCGCGTCAGAAGACTCAACCGGGGCGCATGCTACGCCCCGCAGGTGCGCCGGGTCGGTGGCGAGAGCGCCGAGCAGGATGCTGTGATCGTCCGTGCCGTAGGAGGACGGTTGAACGAGCACTCCGTGCGTGCATCCCATCTCAGCTAAGTGCGTGCGGTAGTCGGAAAAGTTCGCCCCAGGCGACACATACGCTGCTTCTGCAAGCGCGGGAGGTGGCTCGAGCTCGCCGACGCGGAAAACATGGCAGTGATTGTCAATCCGCATGAGTGCTAGCTGCCTTTGGAAGAATTGACAGTGGCGCTACGCAGTTCCGTTCCTTTGGTTTCGGGCAATAAGAACGCGGCTACCGCCATCGTGCTGTAGGCAATTGCAGCGAATACTGCGATGGCCACGCTGATCGAGATCGACGAAGCAAACCAGCCAACCAAAAATGGGAAGAGCGCCCCAACTCCTCGGCCAAAGTTGTAGCTGAATCCCTGGCCGGACCCACGCAGCTCCGTCGGAAATTGCTCGCTGAAGAAGGCGCCAATACCGCTGAAATACGCAGATGAAAAGAAGCCGAGCGGGAAGCACAGTAGGGTGAACAGCGGCGTTGGGATGTCGAGCAGGGTGAACGGAAGCACCATGACGATCGCGCCAAGCGCACACCACATCAGCGCCTTGCGCCGCCCAACACGGTCCGTAAACCATGCACCGAAGAGGTAGCCACAGAAGGCACCGGCGATAATGATGAACAGCGTGCCGCCGATAGCGAAAAGCGCAAGGCCTCTCGCTTCCGAAAGAAACTGCGGGAGCCAGGTAGTCAGCGAGTAGTAGCCGCCCTGCGCGCCCACGGCGAGCAGGGAACACAGCATTGTGGACTTCAGATAGCGTGGCGAGAAAATTGCGAACCCCGAAATTCGTTTGCTTTTCGGATCAAGATGCACGGCTTTGACAAGCTCGGGTTCTTCGATGTTACGACGTATAAAGAAGACCAGCAGGGCAGGCATCAGGCCAATGAAGAACAGGATCCTCCATGACCATTCGGGCGGAGCGAGTGTGGATACGGCGAGGTAACCGGCGACAGCGGCGGCCCATCCGATGGCCCAGCCGGATTGAACAGATCCAACTGCGCGACCACGATATCTCGCCTGCACCGTTTCGCCGATAAGCACGGCCCCGGCCGCCCACTCTCCGCCGAAACCGAAGCCCATGAGACCGCGCGCGAGCATCAGCTGATCAGCATTCTGCGCGAACCCTGAAAGCGCGGTGAACACGGAAAACCAAGCAATCGTATACATCAGAGTTTTGACGCGCCCGATGCGGTCGGAGAGCATTCCTGCAAGCCAACCACCGATCGCAGAACTCAACAAAGCGACGGTGGCGATCAGGCCTGCCTCCGCCTTATTTGCGATGAAACCCACGGCAAGAAGACCAGGAATGACAAGGCTATAGATTTGCACATCGAAGGCGTCCAGTGTCCACCCACCGAAACAACCCCAGAAAGTCCTTTTCTGTTTCTTGTTGAGGTTATTGAACCAGAAGCCGGCTTCGGCCGGTTCTGTCGATTGTTCACCCATGTTTTCACTCCATTGTGGTCGGGCCGGTTGGTCGATGTTGCCACATCGCGTAGGGCGAGATGGACGCGTCACAGTTGCATGTTACATATAACGGCGTGGAACCAACGGTTGTCAATGGACGACCACTAATGAACTTCCCGAGATCGCCCGTTGCCTTGCCAGTGCCAGTCAGCCAGGCAACCGACCCGCCTGAACGGGTCGGGTACCTTTAGCCGCTTGAGGCCTTATTCCTTGCGGAGCTTGTCCTGGATAGTTCCGGGCGGCCTTCCCCATCACGTTGGGCAGTTCGGTGGTGCCGTAGAAGTGGGCGTCGGGGTGTGGGTGGCGGCATCGGGACACCGGCGGGCGGGTCCGCCACCTAGCTGAACTCGCCAAGCCCGTCCGGCGTCGGACCCGCGGCCTCATGCACGGCGCTTCGCTCTGTGATCAACTCAACTCGACTTTTGTTCGTCGAAGCAACGTCGAATCAGGCACGAATGATGACTCGGCAATGTCTCGAAAAGCAAAAGATTTTCGAGACACGGGCGTCGTGTTGTGGAGGGTCGAAGGAATCGGCGTCCTGCCGGGCCGCCCCGTGTCTTGGAAAGATGTCTCACCGTGAATCGTCTCAGGCGGGTGCCGGCCGGGGGTTTCTGAGGCACAATGGCCGGGTGAGACATCTCGGGTATACGCGTGTGAGCACGTCAGGCCAGGACGCGAAGTTGCAGCTCGATGCATTAGTCGACGCCGGAGTGCAGAGGCGGGACGTGTTCGCCGACGTCACCTCCGGAAGCAAGGCAGCGATTGAGCGGCCCGGGATGAAAAAGCTCCTCGCGTATGTGGAACCGGGAGACACCGTCGTCGTATGGCGGGTGGACCGGCTCGGCCGGTCCCTGATCGATGTGTTGAACACGGTGAACCTGCTGCGGGAACGTGGCGTGAACTTGAGGTCCATTTCGGACGGGATTGATCCCACAACAACGTCGGGCCGCCTGATGCTGAACATGCTTGCGACCTTGGCTGAGTACGAGCGGGAGTTGATTGTCGAACGCGTCAACGCGGGCATCGCCGCGGCGAGACAGGGCGGAACCCGTTTCGGCCGGCCGTTGTCGGACCCGCTCGTTATCGCCGACAAGCTCGCGATCGCCTCGGACGCACGCGCGAAGGGCCGCTCCGCTGAGGACGCGGCGAGACTCGTCGGGTGGAGCCGTGCGACGCTCTACCGCCACCGGCAGGCGGCTGAAGAACGCCGGTCATGAAGCATCGGCTGTCGGCCGAAGAACGTGCGGCTCTGCTCCGGCCGCACCTCGATGACGGTGTTCCCCTCGCCAGGATCTCCGGTCAGGCCGGCATCCCTCTCCGCACGCTGCAACGGTGGACGGCGGGATTCCGCGCCGGCGGCTCAGTTGCGGCCCTGGGCCGCCGGCCACGCTCGGACCGCGGCAGCCATTCGCTGCCGCCCGAAATCGTGGGTGCGATCGAAGGCCTCGCGCTCCGACGGCCGGCGCCGACCATCGCGTTCATCCACCGGCGGATCTGTGACGTGGCGCTCGATCGCGGAATTCCCGCCCCCGGCTACTCGACGGTTCGGTCGGTCGTTGCCGCCATCGATCCGGGGCTGCGAACGATCGCGCTCGAGGGCGACGCCGCGTACCGGGACCGGTTCGAGCTGGTCTACCGGCGCACAGCTAGCCGCGCGAACGAGCAGTGGCAGTGCGACCACACCGAGCTGGACATCGAGATCGTCGACGCCGCCGGGGCCCGCGCACGCCCGTGGCTGACCGTCGTACTCGATGACTACTCCCGCGCCATCGCCGGCTACACCGTCTTCACTGGTGCGCCGACCGCGCTCCAGACGGCACTGGCCCTTCACCAGGCCGTGCAGCGCAAGAAACATCCGGCCTGGCCCGTCATGGGTCTGCCCGATCTCCTGTACAGCGATCACGGCGCAGACTTCACCAGCACGCACCTTGAACGGGTCTGCCTCGACACCCACATCCGGCTCATCCATTCCATCCCCGGCGTGCCGCAGGGCCGCGGGAAGATCGAGCGGTTCTACCGCACCCTCACCGACGAACTCCTGCCGCATCTGCCCGGTTACATCCCGCACGGCACCCGCGGGACCCCGGTGACTGCACCGACGATGACCCTCGAACAGCTCGACACCGCGCTCGAGCAGTTCATCGTTGACGAATACAACCACCGCACGCACTCCGAAACCGGAGAGATCCCCACAGCACGCTGGCAGGCCGGCGGCTGGCTCCCCAGAATGCCTGCCCGGTCCGAGGACCTGGACCTCCTGCTCCTGACCGTTGCACACCAGCGCACCGTCCACCGCGACGGCGTCCACTTCAACGGCCTGCGCTACCTGGACCTCACACTTTCCGCCTTTGTCGGCGAAGCCGTCACCATCCGCTACGACCCCCGGGACATGGCCGAGATCCGCGTCTGGCACCAGGACACCTTCCTCTGCCGTGCCATCACCCCGGAACTCGCCGCCGGAACCATCACCTTCAAGCAGCTCAAGGCGGCCAGATCAGCACGCCGGAACGAACTGAAGAAACAGCTGCGTACCAAACTCAGCCTCGCCGATGCCCTCCCCACCGACGACCGCTACGCGCCGCCGGCACCCCTCGAACCGGCAAGGGCCGGCCAGCAACGTATGGACGAAAAGCAGCATCAGCTTCGCATCTACGCCGAAGACTGACCCAAGAGAGGAACACCCATGCCCGCCAAGGACGAGAATGACGACGGCCGCCGCTTCCTCTTCAACAATCTCGGCGAGATTTCCGCCGCCCCTCCACCGGTCCCCCCCGACACGCCGCCATTTCTCATCACCAAGGAGCACCGGCGCTTCACGGAGTTCGCCACCGCGGTGCGCACCAACCGCCACATCGGCGTCTGCTACGGCCCGCCCGGCGTCGGTAAAACCCTCTCCGCACGCGCCTACGCCGGTGCGACCGAATGGGAACAATGGCAACGGACCGGCCAAACCAACACCGAGCCCGTCCCTGCCCGCGTGCTCGAAGCCAGAACAGCATTCTGGACCCCCACCGTGACCATCAGCCCCCGAGAGATCGACCGGCAACTGCCCCGGATCTGCCAAAGAATCTCCTGGGCAGCCGAATACGCCCGGGAAGGCAACATCGACGTCTTCGAGCACCGCGACTCCCGGGCCTCCGGCCTGACGGAACTCCTCATCATCGACGAGGCCGACCGGCTCAAACCTCCAGCGCTCGAGCAAGTCCGGGACTACTACGACCGCCACACCATGGGCGTCATCCTTATCGGCATGCCCGGCATCGAAAAGCGCCTAGCCCGCTACCCCCAGCTCTACAGCCGCATCGGCTTCGCCCACCATTACCGGACCCTCAGCACCGAGGAACTCACCTTCGTCCTGACAAACCGCTGGCAGGAACTGGGCCTGACCATCGACCCCCAGGACTTCACCGACGCCGAAGCCATCGCCGCCGTTGCCCGCATCACCAACGGCAACTTCCGCCTCGTCCAGCGCCTCTTCACCCAAATCACGCGCATCCGCGACATCAACCGGCTCGACAGCATCACCAAAGAAGTCGTCGAAGCAGCCCGCGAAACCCTGCTCATCGGCACCTGACCGCGCCAAATACCGCCGCAAAATACACGCCAAATACCGCGGAGAATTACATCTGGTAGCGTGTCGCTATTTCTGGATGGACCGGTCCCGGGCGTTCCACTTCCTAGGAACTGAGACGGCTCGGGCATCGGGTTCAGGTGTCGCGGAAGTTCCCATCCGCAGATGAGACTTGGCCGCCGAAAACGTCCGCGACGCCCCTGAAGGCCCAGTACCGGTCCGGATCATGGGCGCTGGATCGCGTCGCCTAGCATGGACACGGTGAACACCCGGAACCTCATTGCCTGGATGGAACGCCACCAGATCGGCCTGTACCTTATCGCGATCCTGGCCGGCGGTGCTGTGGGATTCCTGGCGCCGGGCTCTGCCGGGGCGCTGGAACATTCGATCAACCCGGTCCTCGGGCTGCTGCTGTATGCGACTTTTCTGGGCATTCCCTTTGCATCCATCCGCAAGGCCGCCAGGGATCTGCGGTTCCTGGCAACGGTGCTGGTTCTGAACTTCGTGGTCGTTCCTGTGGTGGTGTTTGGCCTGTCCCGGTTCATCGCCGGGGACCAGGCCCTGCTGGTCGGGGTCCTGCTCGTGCTCCTGACGCCATGCATCGATTACGTCATCGTATTTACCGGGTTGGCCGACGGATCAAGCGACCGGCTTTTGGCCGCCGCTCCGGTACTGATGCTGGCCCAGATGCTCCTCCTCCCCGTCTACCTGTTTGTCTTCGTCGGCCCCGAACTGGTTTCGGCCATTGACCCTGCCCCGTTTGTTGAGGCGCTGGTGGTTTTGATCATCGTCCCCCTGGCCGCGGCAGCGCTGACGCAGGCGCTGGCCCGCAGGGCGACCTTGGGCCGGGCGGTCATGGCGGTGATGCAGGCACTGATGGTTCCGTTGATGATGGCCACGCTGGCCGTGGTCGTCGGCTCGCAGATCGTGGGAGTCGGCCAGGAACTGGGCTCGCTGCTGACGGTGGTTCCGATCTATACGGCGTTCCTGCTCGTGATGGTCCCGCTGGGCCTGCTCGCGGCCAAGCCCGCCGGTCTCGATGTCGCAGCCACCCGCGCCGTCGTCTTCAGCGGCGCGACCCGCAATTCCCTGGTCGTGCTCCCGCTAGCCCTGGCGCTGCCCGAGCCGCTGGCCCTTGCCGCGCTGGTTGTGGTGACCCAGACTCTCGTCGAGCTGATAGGCATGGTCCTCTATGTCCGGTTCCTACCTCTGATCGTCCGCGCGGAACCCCGCCGACAGCTCGCCTAAACCGCACCCGGCGCCCATTCCAGCAACAGGCCCAACAAGCTGACTTGACCTTCGAGCGGGGTTGAAGGTTTACCGTGGGGGTATGACGACCCTGCGGATTTCGGAGGTTGCCGAACGCACTGGAGTGCCGGCGACAACCCTGCGCTACTACGAGGACATCGGGCTGATTGGCCCGGCTGTCCGGTCAGCCAACGGTTACCGGAACTACGACGAACGAGACCTGGAACGCCTGGCAGTCATCACCCGGGCGAAGAGGCTGGACATCAGCCTCGAGGACGTGCGCGATCTCGTCGCCGCCTGGGAAAGCGATGAATGCGGGACCGTCCAGCACCGCCTGAGCGGAATCGTCGCCACCCGGCTGCAGGAGACACGGGAACGCATCGCCGACCTGACCGGCTTGGCCGACCAGCTCGAACAGGCCCGCGCACGACTCTCGGGAAAGCCCCAGGAAGGTGCGTGCACCGATGCCTGCGCCTGCGTAGGCATTGACCAGACACCCCGGCCAGCGCCGCCTGCGGGCGCTTCGCTGTTCCCGCTCCTGTCGGCAGCAGTGGAAAGCCTTGGTGTTTCGTGCACGCTTGAACGGAACGCCCTTCCGGCCCGGCTGGACGAATGGACCGCCCTGGTTGCAGACGCCGCCGGCCGGACCGCCCTCGATAACGGTATTTCCCTGGACTTTGCCCACAACCCCGAGCTGGCGGCCGGCCTTGCCCGGCTCGCCGCCGAGGAATACGAGTGCTGCTCATTCTTCGACTTCACCATCGCGGTGAACGCTGGCGGGCTACGCCTGGAAGTCCGGGCCCCGGCCCATGCCCAGGATGCCCTCCGCACGGTTTTCGGGGCGGCAGCGTGACGGACCTCGGCCGGGACCAACCACCGACACCTAAACCCCAACAGACGAGGACTCCCGTGACAACCACGCAGCAACAGAAACCGTCCAAAGCCACGGGCAAGACCGCCATGCTCACCGGGACACTTGCTGTCATCGGCTGCATGCTCGCTTGTTCACTGCCGCTTCTTGCTGCCGGCGGCGCCTTGGCCGGGCTGGGTGCATTGGTGGCAGGCTGGTGGCCCGCCGCTGCCGTTGCCCTCGCGGCAGCCGCCGGCATCACCTTCCTCTACCTACGGCGCCGACGCGGCGAACACCAGGCCGGCATGAACAGCGCAGGCTGTGACTGCGGCGAGGGCTGTGGGCCTAGTCATGAACCGAAAGTTGTCAGTCTTTCCGCCACCACGACGCAGCTAAGCCCACAGAAACTAACCGACGCCGCAAGTAGGGCGGTGGAACCGGACGGGATAATGACCATATGAGGATAGAACTGCTCCACATCGAGGACTGCCCCAACACGGCAAAAGCGCTCGAGCAGGTGGAAGCCGCATTGGCCGCCCTGGGGCACGAAGACATTCCCGTCCATATGCTTCACATTAGGTCTCCAGAAGATACGGTCGGGACCGGGTTTGCCGGGTCGCCAACGATCACGGCAGACGGTGCCGACATATTCCCCGACGGAGCGCCAAGCAGTGATCTCGCATGCCGGATCTACCGCACGCCCGGCGGTTATGCGGGTGTGCCCACGGTCGAGCAAGTGATGAAAGCCCTCACGAATCATGGCCTCTGACACGCACAGCCAGTGTTCCTGCTGCGGGCGGACAATGCAGCGCAAGAAACTACATGCCCTCGGTACCGAACCCGCCTATATTTGCCGAAGGTGCGGCCTGTGGGTCGCACTGCGGCTTCGGTCGCAATCCTGAGCCACACCACTGCACGTCGTCCTACTGCTCAGTGCAGAGGACTTCGAATATTCCGTGCAGACGACTGCCGCGTCCACACAGGCAAGGGTTATGACGAAATTTCGGTGCCATAGGCCGATAGGGAGCTTGTGACAATCAGAAGCATAAAGAGCAAACCCGGTAGGCCCGCACCCAAAAGGCAACACTATGTCTCGCAGGTTCTCCTGAAACAGTTCTCCGGTGTGGCCAACGGCGATGAAGGGATCTGCCAGATTGAGGTCGTCGACGGCCGGATAATTGATCCAAAGCCTTCGAAGTCCATGGGATTCGAATGGCACATGTTCAAGCACAAGGGCGAGTGGATGGAGAAGCTCTGGCAAGAAGTTGAGGGCCCCATGGGTGATGTCAGTAGCATCCTGGTCAATGGAAGGCCAGAAGACGTCGAGCCACACAAGCTTGCTGTAACGGACTTTATCGCGCTGCACTTCGCCCGAAGCCTGGAAACGAAACGTATCCATCGCGATTCCTACGAAACGATGGAACGTCAGACCAGAGCAAACCGTGAGATGCAGCTCAAGCTGGCCACCCTCCGATACCCAATGCTCAATCTCGAATTAGCCCCTTCGATGCTCGACAGCATGTCGGAAGCCGTGCTGGAACCGATTCAAAACCAGGAAGCTATGGGTCTCCCTTTCCAGGAATTTGTTGAGTCTGCCTTCGCGCGCACCCGCCAACAACTGTCTAATTACAGTCTGTCCATCAGGCCGGCATTGTCAGGAACCGAATATCTCCTGGGCGACTGCCCCGCCGTAGGTATCGCCCGCGGAATGAACCCGAGGCGCCGCCCGCCACTGTTCGAGGCAAAAGCTCTCATCATGCCCCTGAGCATGCACTTTGCGGCCTTCGCCTATCCCAGGGGCGCCGAAGATCCAGACTTCTCGGTTGATCCTACGGACCGAGAGGAAGTCTTGGCGATAAATCATGGCCAGATAGCGCAGTCGCACAAAAGGGTGTTCTACCGTCCTGGCAGCGGGCATCAAGCGACCGTGCGCACATACCTTGGCCTCGGACAGGACTTAGCCGACTGAACGCTTAACTCACCCGCTGTTAGGAAGCTGGCATCTCGCGGTAGCCCTGGCGGGAAATAGCGCTCTGCGCCTTCTCCAGTTCGACCCCAAGTTCCGCAGCCAACTGCGCCGCCCTGGTCAGATGGTCCGTGGCAGTGGCCACGGAGGCAACAGGGTCGCGGCCGTCGTCCTCGTACACATCGTATTCGTCCAGGGAGCGGCCAAGAGACCTGGCCAGCTGAGTGCACGCCTGGGGCAGCAAGTGCCCCACTCCCTTGAGGTTACCCAGGACGCTGTAGACGGTGGGGGCGGCGTGCACCTGAGTGATTGTCAGGTGGTTGATTGAACGGATTGCCTCGTAGGCGTCATCCGCCGCGCGGATTACTTCGGGGGTTTCCTCGTCCATGGTGCGTTCCTCTCTCGGTGGTCGGCGTCAGCTGCCGAGGGGCTTTCCCTGTGGGATCTCGCGGGCGGCCAGAGGCGGCCATGCCTGGCCGCTGTTGTAAGTCTTCTCCAAGGCACTGACTTTCTCGTCAATGGCGGCGTTAATGAACTCGCTTAGGGAGCGGTAGCGGGTGTGCAGCTGCGTGTTCAGATACGCGGCGCGCATCCGGTCAGCGTCCTCTTCCAGCTGATAGAAGCTGGTCTTCTTCGGGGTGGCTTTCGCCGGCCGGTCCGCCTTGGCTGGCTCAACAGGGGCCGGGGCCGGGGCGGCGACTGGCTGTCCGGCCAGCTCGGTCACGACGTCACTGGTGGCCGCCTTGCGCAGCCGCGACGTGCCGGCGGTTCCTAGAGCTGCCAGGGCTTCCTTGTCCGGGGCACTCCCCCGTCGTCGGTTCTCTGCCATGGTTCTATTCCTCCTTCGTGATGGTGCGTGCGATCTCTTCCAAGCGGTCCAGCAGCTCGCGGCCGTTCGGGCCGTAGTTGCGCAGCGGCACGGCGGCCGAGTTTGCCTTGGCGAAAGCCTCCCGCTCGGGCAGGTATGGCGGCAGCAGCTGGGCGCCGTAGTCGGCTTCCAGCTTCTCGATCCATTCGGCCTGGTCGCTCTTGCGCTTGCTCACGCGGTTGACGATGATGCCGGCCAATGACAGGCCCGGGTTGAACAGGCTACGGACGCTGCCCAGGGTCTTGACGATCTCGGACAGTCCTTCGACGGATGATGCGCGCGGCTCCGTTACCAGGAGCGCACTGTGAGCGGCCACCAGGGCGTTGATCGTCAGCTGGCCCAGTGACGGCGGGCAATCCAGCAGCACGACGTCATAGGCCTCCGTGGCCCCGTCGAGCGCAATCCGGAGCCGGTGCTCCCTGCCCATCATCTGGTCCTGCTCCCGGCCCGCCAGGGCGCGCTCAGCGGCAACCAGGTGGACCGCCGGCCACTCCTGGCCCTTCTCAGCGTCGGCCTGCCACTCCGTGCCAGCCGGCACGGCCGCATCGGCCATGACTCCGGGGATGACCTCGTTGCCCTCTCCCCCGGCCAGGACGTCGTTCAGAGTGAACTCCGGGCCGCTGACGCCCATGTTGCTCGTCGCGTTGAACTGGGGATCGACGTCCACTAGGAGAACCCGTTTGCCCAGGCGGTGGGCCAGCACTTCGGTAAGACCCGCGGTGACGGTCGTCTTACCGACGCCGCCCTTCTGATTGCACACGGCGATGATCTGCGCGCTCATATGAATACCTCCAATACTTCTATTAGTAGTTTTAGGGGTGAATCTGTCCAGCACTTCCGCGCCATTTCACCACAGTTCGCACGATCTGACTTAATAGCCTCTATCACTTCTAATAGTACTATTA
The DNA here is from genome assembly GCF_056680185.1 of Arthrobacter sp. BG3. NCBI lineage: Bacteria > Bacillati > Actinomycetota > Actinomycetes > Micrococcales > Micrococcaceae > Arthrobacter > Arthrobacter sp. BG3. The sequence goes on along the minus strand of NZ_JBWXPT010000003.1, from coordinate 40,957 downwards.
GAAGTGATAGAGGCCAAATTTAGAACGCTGCAGGCTGGTGGCCGGACAGCTCGTGGTACGGCACCGTATCGGTCCAGCTGCCACCGACCATAGAAGGGATGGTGACTGACTTGCGGTTGACTCGCCGGACCTCGTACCAGCTGCCCCGGAACTTCACCTGGTCCCCTTTGTTGATCGACTCCGGGCCGTAACTGCCGGCCATGCCGGCGGCGACCTGTTCGGCCCTGACGCCTTCCCAGTAGCTGATTTGGTCCTGCAGCTCCTGGATACGTGCTTGCAGCCGCTCCGCATACTCTCCCTGGGCCGGCCCTGACGCCTCCACGTAGCGGGTATCCCCCGTCTTGTAGAGGGTGCGCGTGTGGCCGTTCATCTGGCGCTCCGCTCGCCGCAGATCTGCACCAAGGGTTTCCAGGCGGTTGGCGACGGTAACGGGGTTGTAGCGCCGGATGGTGGCCAGTGCTGCCGTGTCCGCCTGTTCGGCCGCCTGCTTGGCTTCCTGATCGGCGGCGATGGCGCGGCGGGTCGCCCGGTTGGCCCTGGCGATCGCGTTGCGGTGCCGGCTCTCGGAATGGTGGCCGATCTTGATCGGTTCCCCTCCCTCGGGAAGGCGCGCGTCGGCCGCGCGTGCCAGCTGCTGCGCGTGCTCCGCTGCCGATTCCCTGCGCTCTGCGCGGGCGGCCAGAGCTTCGGCCCTCTCCCCCGCGCGCTGGGCCTTGTCGTGCTCGACGGCGGCCGCAGGCCTGGCGGTGTCGTTGATTTCGATCTCCACAGCAAAGCCGGCTCCGCGCAGCTGCTCGGCGGTGTCGTTGATCAGCTGCCGGCGCGCTGCGCGGTCCCGCGTGTGCGGCACGTACCAGGTGCCCAGGTTCCGGGACCAGCGCCAGCCAGCCGCCTTGAGGATGGTGTTGGAGCCGTCGCCCTTGGCGGTGCCTTCGATGAGGGTTCCCGTCTCGCGGGTGTGGGTGATGATCGTCATTTTCGATCTCCTTTCGTAGTACCTCTAACAGTTCTAATAGTACTATTAGAACTGTTAGAGGGCAATGTTTCGATACCTCGGATTGGCCGTGACGTTGCCGGCTCCGTAATGGACCAGGTGTGGGAGCTGGCCGGCCTCGGTGGCTACCAGGCGTTCGGGCGCATAGTCCCTCACGCCGTCGTCGTCGGTCCATTCCCAGGAGCTGTAGCGGCCCGCCAAGGCGTCGATCTCAGCCTCGGTCGGCCCGGCCGCCAGCTCGCAGGTATCGGGGGAATAGTAGCCGTCAAAGTCGGCCGACGTCGGCCGGTAGCCGACCTCCCAGGTGATGACCGTCTGAGTGATGCCGGCCCCGTTAGATGCGCGGACGGTGAATGCGGTTCCTGGATAGGACGCTTTCAGCGCGGCCCGGATCAGACGGTTGGTTTCCCCCTGGCTGTACTGCTGCATGGTTTCTGTCATGACTACCTCTTTTACTTCTAATGGAACTATTACGGGCATTGGATCTTGAGCGCGGCGGCCAGCTGGCCGATCTTGTCCGGCCGGAACCCTGACCAGTGGTTCTCGTCGTCTTCGTTGACGATGACGACCGGAGCCTGGGAGTAGCCGAGATCCTGGACGTACTCCAGGGCTGCGGGGGAGTCGGTAACGTCCACCGACTCATAGCTGATGCCCGCCTTGTCCAAGGCCCGATAGGTGGCATTGCACTGGACGCACGCCGGCTTCGTGTAAACCGTGACGACTGCCGTTTCCGTGTTCATCTCAAGCTCCCTCTCATCGTCCTTTTCACTTCTAATAGTACTATTAGAAGCATTAGAGGTCAATGGTTATTCCTTGATTTCTCGGGGGTTTCGGCTCAGTCTTGACGGTTTCGTTCCTGGCGTGCGCGACGGTCAGTGGGTGTGGTGCACGAACGGACAGCACCTCAGCCCAAATCCCCCAAGCGCCTTAGAACCCGGCCGGCCCGGTGGTTCCTGTGCCTGGTCAAGGGGCCCCGCACACCGAATGTGTGTCGTCCCTGCTGAAAAGAACCCGACCACGACGGCGGGGGAGACGGCAGCGCAAAGGCCTGGACCATGGGTAACTGTGCCGCTGCCGGCGGCCGCCGTCAGGGGATACTTGCTGAACCATTTGGACGAAGGAGAAACGTGGGGAAAGCAAGCCGTTTGAAAGCCGAACGCCAGCAAGTCAAAGTGATACGCGAACCGGTCACCGTGACACACGAGCCGGACGTGCCCAACAATTGGCCCGACGGCCATGTAGGCGTTGCGCTGACTGGTGACGACCAGGGGGAATGCATCGAGGTCACCATTCATGGCGTCCGGCACTACCTCCACTCAACAACCGCACGGGAACTGAGCAACATGCTCGGCTCCCGGATTGACGAGTGGAACGTGACCGCCCGCGCGGCCGGAGTGCCAGAGGTTTAAGACCGTTTCAGGAGGCTGTGCACATCCGCCGGTTGCGTTGGGTGGGGTGGCTTGTGAAAAAGTGAAATATCCGACTGTGAGTCTTGATGTGGCTGGTCTGGGACTGGCTGGCAGGGTTGGTGTTGGTTGCCTGTCCCGGTGGTGGCTCGATATCCGACTGGCCGCGCTTCGCGTGCCTTCCTAGCGACTTGCCCGTACCGGGGTGGGCGGCCGACGCCGACCTGGCCCACCTCAATGGCTTGATCAGAGGATTGCCCAACCCTTGGGTTGTGGCCCGTCACAGTACTGCCTTGGAGTGATCTCTTCCCAGTCCGACGTCGGCCGCTTTGCGACCGGACTGTTGCCCCTCATGGAAGGAATCCGATCACCTTGACCATCGTCGCGCACGCACACCCATTCGTCATTGGCGTGGATACCCACGCCCGCACCCACACCCTCGCCGTCGTGTCCGCGTCGACGGGCGAGCAGCTCGCCTGCGAGCAGTTCCCAGCCACTGCCGCCGGCATGAAGCGGGCGATCGACTGGGCGGGCCGCCGCACCGTCGGGGACCTCTCCACGCTGTGGGCGATCGAGGGCATCGGCACCTATGGCGCCAAGCTGGCCCGCATGACTGCGGAGGCAGGCTATCCGACGGTCGAAGCTCCGCGAACGAACACGCGGTCCCGCCGCGGGCTGGGCAAGTCGGACCCGCTGGACGCCCAGGCGATCGCCACCGCTGCCCTGTCGACCGATGTCACAGCGCTGCGTCACCCGCGTCAGGACGATGGGACACGCGCGGCCTTGCGCGTGTTGGTGGCGGCCCGGGACCAGATGACGGTCGAGCGGACCGCGAACGTGAACGCCCTGCTCGCGCTCGTGCGGACGGTGGACCTCGGTATCGACGCCCGCAAGCCCCTCAACGCCGCCCAGATCGACGAGATCGCCCGGTGGCGCGCACGCAGCGAGAGCCTCGCCCCCGCGACCGCTCGGGCCGAGGCCGTCCGTCTCGCCAAGAGGGTCCTCGCCCTCACTACGGAGCTCGAAGACAACCAGAGCCGGACAGCCGAGCTTATCCAGGCCAGCGAGGCAGCGCCCCTCCTGGACGAGACCGGGATCGGCCCGGTTATCGCTGCAGTTGTGCTCACCGCATGGTCCCATCCCGGCAGGGTCCGCTCCGAGGCAGCCTTCGCCGCTCTGGCCGGGGTGAACCCCATACCGGCATCGAGCGGGAACACGACCCGGCACAGGCTCAACCGTGGCGGCGACCGACGCCTCAACCGGGCACTCCACCAGGCCACCATCGTCAGAATGACCCACGACCCCGGAACCCGCGCGTACGTTGAACGCCGCACCGCCGAAGGCAAGACCCGACGCGAGATCCGTCGCTGCCTCAAACGCTATCTCGCCCGCCATCTCTACCGGACCCTGAACACCCTCCACGCTCAATCCACAACGCCTTGACAGATATAGAAGAGTCGCTAAGGTTTTGCCGGGACTATCTCATAAACGGTGTATCCGGCGGTTTGTTTTAGTAGTTTTCAGCTGCCGGGAATCGGTCGCTGAAAGTGATGGCGAAGGCGTTCAAAGCGGGCTTCCAGCGCATTGTCCATCGGGTCCTGCCGGCACCGGTCGGATCGAGGGATCGGGTGACCAGATACAGGCACTTTAGCGCAGCCTGCTCGGTCGGGAAATGACCGCGTGCCTTCACGGCCCGCCGGTACCGGGCGTTCAACGATTCGATCGCGTTGGTCGAGCAGATCACGCGCCGGATTTCCACGTCGTAGTCCAGGAAGGGGATGAACTCCTCCCAAGCATTTTCCCAGAGCCGCACGATCGCCCCGTATTTCCTGCCCCAGCGCTCCGTCAGCTCCTCGAACGCTGCCCGGGCCGCCGTGGCGTTCACGGCTGTGTAGATCGGCTTCACATCCCGTTTGAGCGCATCCCAGTCCTGCTTCGAGGCCAGCCGGAAGGTGTTGCGGATCAAGTGGATGATGCACGTCTGGACGGTCGTCAGCGGCCACACGTTCGCCACGACCTCGGGCAGGCCCTTGAGCCCGTCGCAGACCAGGAAAAAGCTGTCCTTCACGCCGCGGTTCTTGATGTCGGTGAGCACGCTCATCCAGAACTTCGCGCCCTCCCCGCCAGTGCCGGCCCACAGGCCCAGGATGTCCTTCTCCCCGGCCAGAGTGACACCAATAGCGGCATAGACAGGGCGGTTGGCGACCTGCCCGTCCCGGACCTTGACGACAATGGCGTCGATGAAGATCGCCGCGTAGACCTCATCCAACGGCCGGTTCTGCCACGCGGCCATCTCTTCAAGCACCCGGTCGGTGATCCGCGAGACCGTCTCCTTGGACACCGAGGCGCCGTAGATCTCGGCGAAATGGGCGCTGATCTCCCCGGTCGTCAGGCCCTTGGCGTAGAGCGAGAGGACCATCTCATCGACCCCGGTCAGCCGCCGCTGGCGCTTGGCGACGATCTTCGGTTCGAACGTGCCCTCCCGGTCCCGCGGAACATCGATCTGCACCGGGCCGGTCGTCTCCGTCAGCACGGTCTTTGACCGGGTGCCGTTGCGCGAGTTGGCAGTGTCCTTGGCCGCCGCATCGTGCCTTTCATAACCGAGATGCTCGGTTAATTCCTCATCCAGCGCGGTCTCGATGACGGTCTTGGTCAACTGCTTGAGCAGCCCATCAGGGCCGGTCAGCGCCAGGCCCTGTTCCTTGGCCATCCTCACCAGCTCACGGGCGGCATCGACCTCGGAAGTGTCTGTCAGTTTTTCAACGGTCTTGGTACTCGGCACAGCCTCAAGTGTTGCGGCCATATCGGGCTCCTCCCCGCCAGGCTCACCGCCCGGCGTGTCGAGCCGGATACACCGTTATTTACACAGTCCCGTTTTGCCGGGCGTCGTAGTGGCCTGTATTTGCCGGGTTTGATGTGGTTGGCGTGCGGCCAGGTGTAGTCGCCGGTGAGGTTGATGTGTTCCCAGCCCAGGGGTGAGAGGAACCGCAGGAGGTCCGGGTCAATATCACCGCCGTTGCTGGCCAGGGTGGAGACGGTGCGGTCAAGGTAGACCGTGTTCCAGAGAACGATGGCTGCGGTGAGAAGGTTCAGTCCGCTGGCACGGTAGCGCTGCTGCTCGAAGGAGCGGTCGCGGATTTCGCCGAGCCGGTTGAAGAACACGGCCCGGGCGAGGGTGTTCCGGGCCTCGCCCTTGTTCAGGCCGGCGGTGACCTTGCGGCGCAGGCCGGGATCTTGGAGCCAGTCCAGCAGGAACAGCGTCCGTTCGAGTCTGCCCAGTTCCCGTAGGGCGAGGGCGAGTCCGTTCTGGCGGGGGTAGGCGCCAAGTTTGCGCATCATGAGGGACGCAGTCACGGTGCCGGTTTTGATGGACGTTGCAAGGCGTAGGATCTCGTCCCAGTGCAAGGCGATCGTTGTCGTGTTGATCGTTCCGCCGATCAGCGGCGCCAAGCCCGGGAGTCCTGGATCGTTGGTGGGTGTGTAGAGGCGGGTGTCGCCGATGTTGCGGATCCGTGGTGCGAATCGGTAGCCGAGCAGGTGCATGAGGGCGAAGAGATGGTCGGTGAATCCAGCCGTGTCGGTGTAGTGCTCCTGGATCGCCAGGTCGGACTCGTGGTAGAGCAGCCCGTCCAGGACGTAGGTCGCGTCGCGGTCCCCGACGTTGATGAGTTTGCTGTGGAAGGGCGAGTACTGGTCCGAGACGTGCGTGTAGATCAGCCGGCCTGGCTCGGCGCCGTATTTGGGGTTCACGTGCCCGGTGGATTCGGCTTTGCTGCCGGCGCGGAAGCGCTGCCCGTCCGAGGACGAGGTGGTCCCGTCGCCCCACTGTGTGGCGAAGGGGTGGCCGTGCTGGGTGTTTACCAGTTCCGCTAGCGCGGCGCTGTAGGTTTCGTCCCGTATGTATGAGGCTTGGTGGCGGTCCAGTTGGGCGTAGGTGACGCCGGTGCAGGACTCGGCCATCTTGGTCAGTCCCAGATTGATTCCGTCAGCCAGGATCGCGGTGAGCAGGAGCTGTTTGTCCTTGGAGGGGTGGCCGGATTTGAGGCTGGTGAAGTGGCGGGTGAATCCGGTCCAGGTTTCAACTTCCATCAGCAGGTCGGTGATCCTGATCCGCGGGAACATGGCGCTTGCCTGGTCGATCAGTGGTTGGGCGTGCGCGGGGACGATCGTCTCGAGCGGGGTGATTTTCACGCCCTTGTCCGTGATTAGTACCCCGGGCAGTTCGTCGCGGGACGCAAGCCTGTTGACCTGGTGCAGCCGTTCGCTGAGCAGGGCCAGGCGGTCCTGGAGATAGTGTTCGCCGCCGTCTGTCGTGACCAGAGGCAGCTTCCCGGCGGTTTTCATGACCGTGTAGTCGGGGCGGGCAAGAAGGTAGTCGTCGAAGTCGCGGAATTGGCGCGATCCGGTGACCCACATGTCTCCTGAGCGCAGCGCATTCTTTAGTTCCGTGAGGGCGCAGAACTCGTAGAAGCCCCGGTGGAATCCGTCGTCGGTGAAGACCAGCGGTTTCCATCGGGGCCTGATGAAAGAGACCGGTGCATCGTCGGGGATCCTTCGGGCGCCGGTGGTGTTCAGGGCGCGGAGGACGTTGATCGCTGCCAGGAGGTCTTGTGCTGCGGGGGCTGCATGGAGGTCAAGGACGGCAAGGAACGCCGGGGTGTAGCGGCGCAGCGTGGTGAAGTGTGCGCTGACGAGGGCCAGGTGATCTTCGAAGGCCGGCCTGGTCATTTCCTTGGCCTGGGCGATGCTCTCGGCCAGGGATTCCCAGCCGATGGCTGTTTCGATCGCGGCGAAGGGGTCTTCGCCGTTTTCCTTGGCCTCAAAGAGGGCATCACCGAGCCTTGAGTGCAGGCGCATCATGGCTGTGACGGTGGATCGGGACGCCAGCGTGTGCTGGTTTTGTTTGTTCTGCGCGGTCCGGATGAGCCGGCCAATGATGCGATCGTGCAGATCGATGATTTCGTCGGTGACCGTTGCCATGCTTTCCACTGCCATGGCAAAGAGGGTCGCGTACCGGCGTGCGGGTTCGAACTTGGACAGATCGGCCGCGGTCATGGAGGCACCCTCACGGGCAAGCTTCAGCAGCCTGTTCCGGTGAACCAGCCGGCTCGCTGGCCACGGGAGATCAAGGGCACGCCAGGTAGTGAGCCGGTCGATGTGCTCGTTCATCGCGCGTGCGTTGGCGCGCAGGGGTGCCTGCCGCAGCCAGCCGATTTCGGTCGATGAACTCTCCGGGCGACGGAGAAGCAACCCGTCAAGTCGTTTGCAGTGTTCCACGGACAGCTGTTCACACAGGGTGGCGTAAATGCTTCGGTTAGCCTTGGTCAGGGCCTGGGCGCAGGCCCGTTCAATGACGCTGACGCCAGGCAGAGCGATCTTCTTTGCCTGGAGGAAGTCTCTCGCGCTTTCAACCAGGAGCAGGCCCTTGTCTGTTTGGGCAGCCACGCCGCCAACGTGCTCCACGAGCTGGCGGAAGTCCGCGATGCCAAACGCAGACATGCCCAGATACGCGCGGATCTCTCTTCCGTGTTCTTGCCGCGTTTCCTCGCGTTCCCCGTAGTCTGTCCATGCATCGGCGGGGACGACCAAGCGGGAGGCCAGCCAAGAAAGCAGTTCAGGCGGGACCTCGGTGTCTTCAGCCAGCGCGATCCCTGGGTGACGCAGCAGAGCCAGCTGGGCGGCGAAGCCCAGCCTGTTCGTGTCTCCGCGACGCTGGCGGATCAACGCCATATCAGCATCACTGAGCGTGTAGTGGGCTGCAAGGTCCTCTGCTCCAGTGGGTATTGCCAGGATCTGGCTACGCTCGGCAGTCGTGAGTAAAGAGCGCAGAGCCACGTCAGAAGTCCTTACCTACTAAACGGCCGGGCCTCACGGACATGCCGTCGTTCGGCTGTGGCGCGCAAGGCCCGTCGTTCATGGCTTAGCGAGGTGCCGGTAAATGGTGGGCCGGGTGACGCCGAACTCCTGGGCGATGTGCTCAACCGTGTGGGCCCGCTTCCCGTCGGGGCCCTTCTCTTCATACATTTCCCGGGCCAGCCTGACCTGGCGGGGTCCGAGTTTTGGTTTCTGCCCGCCGGTCCGGCCCCGCGCACGGGCAGCGGCGAGGCCGTCGCGGGTCCGTTCGGACATCAGGGCGTGTTCGAACTCGGCGATCGAGCCGAGGATCTGGAAAAACATCCGGCCGATGGCCGTGGACGTATCGATGCCCTGGTCCAGGACCACCAGGTCAACACCACGCACCTGTAGCGTGTTGGATAAATCGATGAGGTTTTCCAGCGACCGCCCGAGCCGGTCGAGTTTAGTGACGACGAGCTGATCACCTGCCCGGTTGGCCGAGAGCAGCGCTTTGTCGAGTTCGGGTCGGCGGGCGAGTTTCCCGGAGGCCGTATCAATGAAGATCTGCTCGCAGCCGGCCGCTGTCAGGGCGTCGTGCTGGGCTTCGGGGTGCTGGTCATGGGTTGAAACCCGCCCGTATCCGATACGCATTCCCAAAATGTATCAGAAACCCAGCTGAACGTTACATAGGAGAGTACACGCGAAGCATTACAAATGAGGCCCCGTGCTTCCGCACTTCTTCGAACTCGACTTGGAGTGTCTTGCGAACGATCGTTACTAATGTTTTGTCCTGCCACGCACCCGTTGCTCTGGGCCGGCTAAGGCCTTGCCGGCGCGGGCCGTTCGACTGTCCGCAATTTGGGCTTGTTCAGGCGGCCGTCTTGAAAAATGAAACGACGCGACTGTCTCACACGTTTGACACAAACTTCGAGTCCATCAGCGGGACGTAGCTGGGCGGCCTTCCTGGGTGATTGGCGCCCCGACAGGTCCAAGGGTCCGTGGTCGGGGGTGACAGGTAGGTGTGGGAGCTCGCATAGCATTTGTTTTGAATAGCTAAAAACAAATGCTATGCTGAATCCATGAAAGAACAGTCCTCAGAGGTGTTGAGTGCGAGCATTCGGCGTGCCGGACTCAAGGTCACAGAATCTCGACTGACCGTTCTTCGGGCCCTGGATGGGGCGGCCCACTCGGACGCAGACGCGGTGTTTAGGAAAGTAAAAACCGACCTGCCGGGCACTTCTCTGCAGGCGGTCTACGGTGTTTTGGCCGCCCTTGCCGGGGCCGGTCTTCTGCGAAAGATCGAGCCGGCTGGATCGCCGGCTCGATACGAACGCCGCACAGGAGACAACCACCACCATCTGGTTTGCACGAATTGCCATACCGTTAGGGATGTCGACTGCGTTGTTGGCCACGCTCCCTGTCTAACGCCCTCAACGAGCGACGGCTTTGCCATCGACGCCGCAGAAGTTACCTTCTGGGGCCTATGCGCAAGCTGCCAGAAGCTATAACGCCCCTTGCCAGAGACGGTGACTGCGGCATCCCCGATGAACACAACGGTGCCGCCCGGAGATAGGGGCAGGCGACCGTACAGCTCGACCCATCGACACTGCCGCCAGCACACTTTGCGAGATAAATCTGCCCCAGAGAAGGAGATCGTCCATGAAAACTCAGGACCGTTACGCCTCGGCTCGCCACGACGTGGACCGGAGCCCGACCGGCCTGCCGGCCGAATGCGCGGTGCGCACCGTTCCCGGCTCACAACCGGGTGGGCGGCACATTACTGGCAACAATGACGGGCCCCGCACGACCATGGCGCGGGGGCACTACGTCGGCAGGGACGGCGCGGCCGTCTACCCGGACACCACCGAGGGCCGTTATACCGATGTGGACACCCTCACACGGAACAACCCTGCTGGAACGGCCCGAGACGATACGGAGAACAATGACGGGCCCCGCACAGCCATCGCACGGGGGCACTACGTCGGCAGGGACGGCGCGGCCGTCTACCCGGACACCACCGAGGGCCGTTACACCGATGTGGACACTACGCTTCAGAACGCCCCTTAGCGCTGCGGAAAACCTGCCAAATAAGCCTGGGAGTCACAATCTAATGGGTCCAGCCCACGAAACGAAAAGCAATCTCAGAGAGCATGGCCGCAACTTTTAGCGGTCCGGCTGCCGCCTCATCCTTGCTTCCTACCCGCACTTTGCTTTTCTATGGCAGCTCTCGGCCGATGGTGGTGCTCGACGAAGCAGTCCTCATGAGCAATGACGACGGCAGTATTGACGTGAAAGCTGAAACTTGCGGCCTGGACCTAGGTTCCTGCCGCTGCGTGGGAGCTTCTGACCATCGTTATAGGGACGTTGTCCTACATGAGCGGCCAGAGACCAACGGCGTCCTGAAGCCACCGCAGCGTCCACTCCACCAACGGTGAGATGCGCCCGTCAGTTCGTTCTCTCCGTCGGGAACCGTATTCCTAGCGAGTATCACGGCCGCTGTGGCGTGGCCAACTATGGGTTCGATAGCGCCGCCCGGCCTTCGTGTTATCGGCGCCCTTCGCCGCGTAGTCCTGCGTTATTGCTTGCCGGACGGGTTCTGGCCGGCGTAGAACGGGAATATGCCCCGCCGCGCCCCCGTCCCGAACAACAACCGACACCGCACAGAAAGGTCTGTCCCCAACATGACACCCACCGATATCGGCCCCCAGGGCAACTCCTTCGATCTGGAGGCCGCCACCACGGAGAACACCAACTATCGAACCGTAGTCTGGACCGGGGAGTACCTACAGGTCACCCTCATGTCGATCCCCGTCGGCGATTCTATCGGGCTGGAGATGCACCCCGAGACCGATCAGTTTCTCCGCCTCGATGCCGGAACCGGGAAGGCCCAGATGGGGCCAGTCAGGAACAACCTGACCTTCGAGCAGGACGTTGCGGACGGGTGGTGCATCCTCGTCCCTGCCGGCACCTGGCACAATGTCACCAACACCGGCGATGAACCCATGCGCCTCTACGTGGTCTACGCGCCAGTCCACCACGCGGCTGGCATTATCCACAGGACGGCCGCTGATGCCGCCGAAGATGAGACCGCTGGCACCGACAACCCGCCCGGCTGGACGAAACAGCCGTCCGCTGCCGTCGCCGATCAGCATGCAAACAACGGGTAATGGGCGCCACTGGAATACGACAAGTGGGTCGACGGGCCGCGCGGGTCGACCCCTTGACTTAAACGAATATAGAGGCAAGCCCAGGCTGACGACGTAATGACGCGTCTGTGATCATGAAGCGCTCCCGGCCCGGGGGCCAATTCGCACGAAGTAGCGCTTAGCCATTGTTGGACGGGGTGCGGTAACGATCGCTACCTAACGCCGCGCAATCCTAAGGTCGGCATGATCGGTCATCAACATCCTTCAATCGTCAATGTGTTGCGATGACCGCTTGAACCTGCCGTTAATCCGAGACGGGGGCCGGCAACCGCAGCTCTTCAGGGCTTGTCAGACAGGCGCACCGGTGAAGAGAGACTGCGTCCGACCACGAAGAGTCCCTCACCAACATACCCGCCGGGCTGGACCCCGGGAGGGACGGCGAACAGCCCTGATCCGGTGTGTTCCAGGTACTCCACTGCCAGGGTGTCATTCCGGGCCATTGCGAGTTGCATGGGTACGTAGTGGGTGCGGGGATCCTTGACGAAGGCGATGAAGAAGAGGCCGGCGTCCAAATGCCCCAGCCCGTCGGAGCCGTCGGTGTAGTTGTAGCCGCGGCGCAGCATCCGCACGCCGTTGTTGTGCGAGGGGTGCGCCAGCCGAAGGTGCGAGCTTGGGGCGATGAGCGGTTCACCAGCCCTGCCCTGGGCGTCAAAGTCCGGGGCGGTGAACTCCGCTCCGCCGGACAGCGGTGCGCCTTCGGCTTTGGTCCGGCCGATCAGCTGCTCCTGCTCGCGCAGGGACGTCCGGTCCCAGGTTTCGATGTGCATGCGGATCCTGCGGGCGACGAGGTAGCTTCCGCCCTCCATCCAGGCCGCGGCCGGATCCGCCCCCGCCGGCACCCAGACATGGTCGTCCAGGAGGTCGGTGTCCTCGGACTTCACATTGCTGGTTCCGTCCTTGAAACCAAAGAGGTTGCGGGGCGTCTGCTGCGCGCGTGAGGTTGAAGACGTGCGTCCGAAGCCTAGTTGGGACCAGCGGACCTGCGCCCGGCCGAAGGCGATGCGGGCCAGGTTGCGGATGGCGTGGACGGCCACCTGCGGATTGTCCGAGCAGGCCTGGACTACCAGGTCCCCGCCGGTCCGTTGGTCCTGCAGCTTATCGCCCGGGAAATGTGGCAAATCAATGAGCGCTTCGGGCCGCCGCCCGTCAAGGCCGAACCGGGCCTTGCCGGCCTTTCCGAAGAGCGAGGCGCCGAACCCAAAGGTCAGCGTCAGCCGTCCGGCGGCCAGGCCCATTGCTTCCCCGGTGTCTTCAGGAGGTGCGTCGTAGGGGCCGTTCACTGCGCCGTTGGTGCCGGTTTCACGGCCCGCGGTCAGGGCGGCGGCTGCCTCCGTCCATTCCTTGAGCAGGCCAATCAGCTCGTTCCGGTCCTCCGTGACGACGTCGAAGGCCGCCATATGAAGCCGGTCCTGGGCGGGCGTCGTAATGCCGGCCTGGCGCTGACCGTGGAACGGTACCGTTGGGGCAGACTCGTCTGCGGCGGGGCTGCTGGCGGCGTCATGGCCGAGGACGCCGGCCGCGAGCCCGGCTGCAGCGCCTACTCCGCCGGCTCCGGCCAGGGACAGCAGCCTGCGGCGGGATACCGTGTTCACAGTACGACGGCCGCAGTCAGCCGGGACAGGGGTTCCCCCAGGGTGTCCACCAGGGCCGCGAGCTTGCGGACTTGCGCCGGGGTGAGTTCGTTGTAATAGGCGAACCCGTTGCCCTTGGCATGGGTCCCGAGTTCGGCCTGCAGGGAGGCGAACTTGGTCTCCAGCTCCTTGGCGAGGGCGGGGTTCTTCTTTTCGAGGACGGGTCGGAGGTTTTCGAAGGCGATCCGGGCGCCGTCGACGTTAGCCTGGAAGTCCCAGAGGTCTGTGTGCGACCAGATTTCCTCTTCACCTGTCACTTTGCCCGTGGCGACCTCGTCGAGGAGTTCCTTGGCGCCGTTGCCCAGTTTGTCTGCCGTCAGCGTGAGCGAACGCGTGCGCTGGTAAAGGTCCTCGGTGTCCGTGACGAGCTGTTTCGCCAGCGTGGCGCGCTGCGCGCTGGTCATCGCGGCGTAGCCGGCGGGGGAGAAGAGGTCCTTCTCGGCGCGGTGCCACCCGGTCCAGGCCCCTCCGGGTTCCAGATCTGCCTCGCGCAGGTCCAGTTTCGGATCGAGGTCGCCGAAGGACTCAGCGACCGGTTCGATGCGTTCCCAGTGCATGCGGGTGGAGGCATACAGGCCACGGGCCTTCTCGGACTCGCCGGCAGCGAACGCGGCCGCGAAGGCCTTGGTTCCGGCCACGAGCTGCTCCGTTTGGTCCTTGACGTAGGCGGTGTATTGCAAGGTGGCGGTGTCGCGGAGCTTCTTCAGGTCCTCGTCGGACTCGACAGGCTGGCCAGAGCCGGTGACAGTGAACGCGGCGCGGATGCCGTCTCCTTCCATCCCCGGTTTGCAGGCGGTGAAGTACTGTCCGGGTGGGGCCGAGACGACCAGGTTGCGGGTGATGCCGGGGCCAATGTTCTCTACTTCGGCCACGATACGAAGCCCGTCCTCGGCCAGCAGGTAAAACTCTGTGACCTTGTCGCCGTCGTTCTTGATCGCGAAGGTCAGGTGGCCGCCGGGGGCCTCGGACGTGGAGACCTGGCATCCGCTGTTGGTGCTGGAAACCGTGATCGCTTCGTTCTTTGAGGATGCGGCGGGTGCAGTGTTGTCCGTGCAGGCAGCGAGAGCCAGGGGCAGCAGTGCGGCGGTGGCAGCAATGCCCACCCGGGCGGAAAAGCGGCGCGGGGAACTACGGAAGGCAGTCATGGGGATCCTTTGAGTGCGGCGGGAAAGGGTGAGAGGGTTCAGACGGTGACGGACGTCGACGTGCCGCCGGCCGGTGCGGCCACAGCGTCGGTGCGGCGTGTGCCGCGCCGGGTGGAACGCAGGTAGAGCGCCATGACCGGCGCCACGTAGAGGACCCAGGCGGCAGCCTCGAGCCAGGTGGTGGCGGGGGAGAAGTTTAGGGTTCCCTTCAGCAGGGTGCCGTACCAGGACGAAGGCGGTACGGATGCCGACACATCGAAAGCAAGGGCGTGCAGCCCCGGAAGCAGGCCGGCTTCCTGGAGGTCGTGGATGCCGTAGGCCAGGACGCCGCCGGCCACCACGATGAGGGCCGCGCCGGTCCAGGTGAAGAACGTGGCCAGGTTCACGCGCAGGACCCCGCGGTGGATCAGGCAGCCAAGCCCGGCGGCCGCGGCCAGCCCCAGCACCGCTCCGAGCAGCGGTGTGGTCGACTGCCCGGTCGCCTGCGCCGCGGCCCAGAGGAACAGGGCCGTTTCAAGCCCTTCGCGTCCGACGGCCAGCGCGGCCACGGCGACGAGCCCCCACGCTGCGCCGTCGGCCACTTTGTCGATTTTGCCGCGGAGGTCGCTGCCGAGAGTCCGGGACGTGCGGGCCATCCAGAAGACCATCCAGGTGACGAGCGCGACGGCAACAATGGACAGGCTGCCCCCGATCGCTTCTTGCGCCTGGAAGGTGAGTCCGCGCGGACCGAAGCTCAGGAGAGCGCCAAAGCCGATGGAGACCGTAACAGCCAGACCGACGCCGGCCCAGATGCGGGGAACCAGCTCGCGTCGTCCGGTGCGGGACACGTAGGCGAGCAACAGCACAACGATCAGAGCGGCTTCAAGGCCCTCGCGGAGGCCGATCAGGAAGTTCGCGGTCATCTGGATTCTCTCGGTAATAGTTGCGACCTAAGGTGGCCCTAAGAACCAAGGGTAGCCTTACCGAGGGAAATACGTAAATAAAAGATGACCTAATTGGTGATTGATGTCGGCTGTCGGCGGGGATTCCGCCGGATGCAGGGGGCATCCGCATTGCGCTGCCGGGACACCGGTGGTTGCGCAGGGACGGGGCTGGTGCCCCGTCCCTGCGAGCGAGGGTGGGGAGTTAAGCTGTTTGCTAGGCGCCTGCCGCCGGGAACCGGTCCCAGACCCTGTGCGCCGCCAGCAGCTCAGTGAGCCGTGGCACCACATCCGCGGGGCTCTCTCCGAGTGCCAGGCCGGCAGCGTCCTGCGGGATGCCGGCCGCATTCAGGCAGCTTAAGGCCTCTCCCCAGCCGCCGATTGCCTTGGAGTGCCGGAACAGTTCGGCGAGGAGCAGCACCAGCCGCGGGTCGACGGCGGCTCCCGGATCGCCGGCCTTGGCGTCCCGGCCCGCCGCCGCGTCCTTTGCCGGCGCACCCGAGCCCGCCACCAGGACGGCGTCGAACTCGGTGGAGCGCGCGGTGAGGTAACTGCGCTGGACCGGGATCCCGCCGTCGGGCCCGCCCAGGAACCCGCCCGCCGGCGCGATCACCAGCGGCACGATCCCGGCAGAATACAATGCTTCCCGGGCCGCCTGGACGGAGTCGAGGTCACTGTCCGCGTCCGCGACGATCCCGACCACCCGGCCTGCCACCGGCCAGCTGCCGCCCAGCTGCGAAACCGCCGGGCTCGGGGCCGTGTCCGGGACCTCTTCGCTGGCTGCGGGGGCCTCCATTCCCAGCCCCGCGGCCACCGCCGCGCACAGGCCGGCGTCGATGTTCGCGAGCGCCAGCAGCTGCCGCTCACGGATCGCCTGCTCGCGGCATTTGCCCAATTCAAAGGTGTAGGCCTGGATGACGTGGTCCTGCTCCACGGGCGCCAGGCTGCGGAAGAAGAGGCGGGCCTGGCTGTAGTGGTCGTCGAAGGAGGCCGGTGACTTCCGTTCCTTCACCGCTGCCGCGAGTTCCTCCGGCACATCGATGAAGGCGCCGACGTCGGCACCGGCCAGGAAGGGGCAGCCGCCGTCCAGGGAGTTCGGGTGGTAGGGCGCGGTTCCGCCGTGGACCGCGGTCTGGTGCATCCCGTCGCGCAGCATGTCGTTGACCGGTGCGTGCGGTCGGTTGATCGGCAGCTGGCTGAAGTTGGGGCCGCCGAGCCGGCTGATCTGGGTGTCGATGTAGGAGAAGAGGCGCACCTGCAGCAGCGGGTCGTTCGTGACGTCGATCCCGGGCACGAGGTGGCCGGGGTGGAAGGCGACCTGCTCCGTCTCGGCGAAGTAATTCACCGGGTTGGCGTTGAGCGTCATCAGGCCGATCGGCTGCACCGGGGCGAGTTCCTCGGGGATGAACTTGGTGGGGTCCAGCAGGTCGATGCCCTCGAAGAACTCCTCCTCGGTGTCCGGGAAGACCTGCACGCCCAGTTCCCACTCCGGGAAGGCGCCCGCCTCAATGGCATCGGCAAGGTCCCGCCGGTGGAAGTCCGGGTCCATGCCGTTGATCAGTTGCGCTTCCTCCCAGACGAGCGAGTGCACGCCCTGCTTGGGCTTCCAGTGGAACTTCACCAGGCTGGTCTTGCCCTCGGCGTTGACCAAACGGAAGGTGTGGACGCCGAAGCCCTCCATGGTGCGGAAGGAGCGCGGCAGGGCACGGTCGGACATGTTCCACATGGTGTGCGCCTGCGCCTCGGTGTGCAGCGAGACGAAGTCCCAGAAGGTGTCGTGCGCGCTCTGGGCCTGCGGGATTTCCCGGTCCGGGTGGGGTTTGCCGGCGTGGATGATGTCCGGGAACTTGATGCCGTCCTGGATGAAGAACACCGGGATGTTGTTCCCGACCAGGTCGAAGGTGCCTTCGTCGGTGTAGAACTTCGTGGCGAAGCCGCGGGTGTCCCGGACCGTGTCGGCCGAGCCCCGGGAACCGAGCACCGTGGAGAAGCGGACGAAGACCGGGGTCTCGACGTCCTTGGCCAGGAAGCCTGCGCGGGTGATGTTGGCGGCCGTGCCGTAGGAGCGGAAGATGCCGTGGGCGCCGGCCCCGCGGGCGTGGACCACCCGCTCCGGAATCCGCTCGTGATCGAAGTGGGTGATCTTCTCGCGAAGATGGTGGTCCTGCAACAGCACCGGACCCCGGCGCCCCGCCTTCAGGGAGTGGTCCGTGTCGCCGAGCCGGAGCCCCTGCGCGGTGGTCAGGTAGGGACCGGACTGGGCGCGCGAATGGACCGGGGCGCCGGTCGGAGTGCCGGTCGGAGACACGGCTTCGGGGCCTTGCTGGTCCGGTTTGGGCGGCAGCGGTTCGCGGGGCGTCGTGGGTTCATCCACAGTCGGTGGTTCGACGGCGGCGGCGCCGGGAATGTCTATCTTGCTCTCTTCGCGCACGGGCTTGCTCCTCAGGAAGTTGTGGATGGCATGGACGGAAGGGGCTCAACTAGGAAGCCTACTTAGTAGTGTAGTAGTCGGTCTTTTGCGAGGACAAGGACTATTGAGAGAGCTTGGTTCCGCGGCCGTGGCAGGGTTCCGCATGAATTCCGATCGGCGCTAATGCTCAGGTTTGGGAACTGACTTCCGCCGCGGGAGCGGTCGCCGGCGCCGGGCGGTGGGCCGCCAGCTCGAGACCAGTGCGAAGGCGAGGAGCAGTTACGCCGAGGTGGCCGACGTAATACATCAGCTCGCCTGCCTGGCGCAGTTCCCCGGGGGCGCCGGTATCTGGACGAACAGCCCGGCGTACAAAAGCTAGGAGATCACGGCATGCCCGGCGATGGCCAGGCCCAACAACCAGAGGCTCAGCGGCGTCCGGTCCCGGACGTTGGCACGGAAAATATCCCCAGTGGAAATCGCTGTCACCCCCAAGCGTCCGGAAAGGGACTCGTCCGGGCGTGACTCTCGACGTGGCTGTCAACGCGTCGACTACTTCAATTCTGGCTTTGGGCGTCCAGACGAGGTGGATGACACTGTCGGTACCGAGCCCGGGCTGTTACACCAGGTTAATGGGGCACTACTAACGGCGACCGCTCCTTTGCACTTGCGGAGAGCCTCGGAGCGACTCACGGCATCGGGAAGTTCCGGCGAACGCGGGGTGGGTTTAGCCGCTAAAATCAGCGATGTGCGACAGGTCTTTAAACACGCGAAGGAAGTCGCCCGGATAGGACCTGCGCAGAGTGATCACCTCCCCGCCCTGCGTGTTGGCCTTAGCGTCAGCGTCCCGCTCCTGGTTCTGCTCGCCCTCGGACGTCCGGAGCTGAGCATCTATGCCGTCTTCGGCGGGTTCACCGCCATGTACGGCCGGAATGACACTTACCGCCCGCGGCTTATCCATCAGGGGCGCGCCGCGTTGCTTCTCACTTCCGGCCTTGCCGTCGGTGTCTTGCTCTCCGTAGCCAGGGCCCAGCCCTGGGTACTCGTCCTTGTCGAGTCGTTGTTTGCCGTGGCAGGATCCCTGGTCGCGGACAGGATGGGTCTCAGACCATCCGGGCCCTTCTACGCGATCTTCGCCCTCGGCGCCTGCGCATCGGTGCCGGCAACGATCCCCTTGTGGCTGGCAGTAAGCATCTGCGCCGCCTCCGCAGCTTTTTCCATCGTAGTCGGCGTGTCAGGGTGGGTCCGGAACCGGACCTGGTCCCCGCCACCGCAGGCGATAACCGTGGATATTGCCCGGTCCCGGGCCATGCGGGTGCACGCGGCCCGCTACCTTATCGCTGTCGTCATTGCCGGAACGCTGGGTGTTCTCGGCGGCGCCGGACACGCGAACTGGCGCGCCAACCACATCAAACCCGGCAAATACAGGCCACTACGACGCCCGGCAAAACCTTAGCGACTCTTCTATATCTGTCAAGGCGTTGTGGATTGAGCGTGGAGGGTGTTCAGGGTCCGGTAGAGATGGCGGGCGAGATAGCGTTTGAGGCAGCGACGGATCTCGCGTCGGGTCTTGCCTTCGGCGGTGCGGCGTTCAACGTACGCGCGGGTTCCGGGGTCGTGGGTCATTCTGACGATGGTGGCCTGGTGGAGTGCCCGGTTGAGGCGTCGGTCGCCGCCACGGTTGAGCCTGTGCCGGGTCGTGTTCCCGCTCGATGCCGGTATGGGGTTCACCCCGGCCAGAGCGGCGAAGGCTGCCTCGGAGCGGACCCTGCCGGGATGGGACCATGCGGTGAGCACAACTGCAGCGATAACCGGGCCGATCCCGGTCTCGTCCAGGAGGGGCGCTGCCTCGCTGGCCTGGATAAGCTCGGCTGTCCGGCTCTGGTTGTCTTCGAGCTCCGTAGTGAGGGCGAGGACCCTCTTGGCGAGACGGACGGCCTCGGCCCGAGCGGTCGCGGGGGCGAGGCTCTCGCTGCGTGCGCGCCACCGGGCGATCTCGTCGATCTGGGCGGCGTTGAGGGGCTTGCGGGCGTCGATACCGAGGTCCACCGTCCGCACGAGCGCGAGCAGGGCGTTCACGTTCGCGGTCCGCTCGACCGTCATCTGGTCCCGGGCCGCCACCAACACGCGCAAGGCCGCGCGTGTCCCATCGTCCTGACGCGGGTGACGCAGCGCTGTGACATCGGTCGACAGGGCAGCGGTGGCGATCGCCTGGGCGTCCAGCGGGTCCGACTTGCCCAGCCCGCGGCGGGACCGCGTGTTCGTTCGCGGAGCTTCGACCGTCGGATAGCCTGCCTCCGCAGTCATGCGGGCCAGCTTGGCGCCATAGGTGCCGATGCCCTCGATCGCCCACAGCGTGGAGAGGTCCCCGACGGTGCGGCGGCCCGCCCAGTCGATCGCCCGCTTCATGCCGGCGGCAGTGGCTGGGAACTGCTCGCAGGCGAGCTGCTCGCCCGTCGACGCGGACACGACGGCGAGGGTGTGGGTGCGGGCGTGGGTATCCACGCCAATGACGAATGGGTGTGCGTGCGCGACGATGGTCAAGGTGATCGGATTCCTTCCATGAGGGGCAACAGTCCGGTCGCAAAGCGGCCGACGTCGGACTGGGAAGAGATCACTCCAAGGCAGTACTGTGACGGGCCACAACCCAAGGGTTGGGCAATCCTCTGATCAAGCCATTGAGGTGGGCCAGGTCGGCGTCGGCCGCCCACCCCGGTACGGGCAAGTCGCTAGGAAGGCACGCGAAGCGCGGCCAGTCGGATATCGAGCCACCACCGGGACAGGCAACCAACACCAACCCTGCCAGCCAGTCCCAGACCAGCCACATCAAGACTCACAGTCGGATATTTCACTTTTTCACAAGCCACCCCTGGGTGAGGTTCCTGCCCGTGGTGACCTGGCGGTTGTGTGCAGGCGGTCAGCTGGTTCCTGTCGTCCATCATGTGTGCAGGAAAAGCCCGAAGGATAGAGCTTTTGCTGTGCACATGTGGGCGAGAGGCTACCCATCGAGGAGACCCTGCTGGTTCGGCTGCGCGGCCGCGCGCCGGCCGGAATGTTGGTGCTTATTGGCATCGAACATGGCCCGGATCTTCGCAATGGCGGTGACCTTGGCGGGGGAGTCGCCGGCGTGCAGCTGGGCCGCGCGCTCAGCCTGGCGCTCCAGAATCCGCCGGCGCTCGGCCTCCTGCTCCCGGCGGAGAGCGGCGGCTCGGGCCGCTTCCTGCTGATCGCGGGAGCGCAGCGGCTCGCCGGCCTCGGTGCGCCAGGCGCTGAGGCGGTGCCTCAGCCAGCCGCGCATCCTCCAGGCGTCCTTGGTGTCCGGTGCGCCGCTGTGCGGCCACAGCGTGCCGTCAGGTCGCCAATCGAGGGCGTGCAGAATGTCTGCGACGGTCCAGCCCGCCAGGAAGAAGTCCCGGCAGGAGCTGGCGACGTCCTTGACCGTCATGCAACGCAGGGGAAAGCTTCGGTAGCGGATCTCGGACGCGGCGGCCACACGCTGTCCATGGCGGTTTGGCGTCCGGTGAGCTGGCCACAGCAGTTCTGGACGCCAAGGCACCTGGGCGGGAGGTGCGCCGCTTGCGGCGCCTGCAGGAATGAGCCGTGGCGGAGCCACGTCGGTTTGAGAGCTTTTTCCTCGCGCGCGTGTATGGGTTAACTCTTTCTCTTTAAGGTGAGAACCGCCTAGGGCGGGAGGGGTGCCAACTTTGTTCACAAGCGCCAGCGGCGACGGCGCGCACAGAACGTAGACGGCTGCTTCGTTGATGCGTTCCCCGTCCGGGCCGGCTGCGGCGTATTTGGCCTGCCTGCCGGACGCTACGCGGCCGATCAGGCCCCAGGAGGCCAGGAGGCGCAGGACACGCGCCACGGTCGTCCTGGACGTCCCCGTGGCCTCGATGAGTGCTTCCCAGCCCGGGCGTGCGGTCATGCTCTCGTAGTCGGCTCGCTCGATGAGGGCCCCGAGCACCGCGACGATGGTGGCGCGGCCGTTCCGGTTGCGCAGGGCGAACTTTTCGTGTGTAAGCAGCGCGCCCATGGTCTGCCGGCCATGTGCAGCCCGCACGCTGCCCTTGGGTACTGAGGCCAGGACCACTGCCGAGTCGGTTTCGCGCGCGCGGTTGACACGGCGTTGGCGCGGAAAAGGCCGTGAATCACTGTCGTTTAAAGGGCGCGCATGTACACTAGAGCCCATGCAGTACCTTTCTGAAAAGAGGGTGTGACTGTGGGAGCCCTTCACCCGAGAGCCGCCAAGCAAGTGGGTGTAGAGCTTTATAACTTCAGACGAAGGCCCGCCTCACGGTGGGCCTTCTTCGTTTAAGAGGCGATGCGGCCGATAGGCAGTTCCCCTTGGCCGGTAACGGACGCCATATCAATGGCAGCGAGCTTTTCAGCAACGGCATGAGCAATGAACTCACTAGCTGACTGCCCTTGGTGATCTGCCACAGCGAACAATTTTTCTGCGTCTGCAACGGGGAGCCGGGTAGTCAGAACGTGACGGTCCCCTTTAGAAGGTCGCCCTCCGCGTGCGCGTTTCTGAAATGCCATGTCCCTCACGTTAGTTTCTGAAACGCCGGGAGCTGAGCATACGGTGCGGCGTGTCGTTTCAAGCCGCATCTAAAACCCCTTAGCGACGGCGGCCGCTGCGGCCAGCCAGGCCCGCTGGGTAGCGGGTTGGAGGGCATCGTAGCGGATGGGGCCGTTGACCAGTGCGGGGTCGTAGGGGATGCGGACGACGGCGCGGACGTGCGGGGCGAAGCCGTCAGCGATCCGGCGGGCCTCGTCCTTGGCGCGCTTGAGCGCGTCGCCGCTCATGCTGCGCTTGGCGTCGGTGGACTCGGAGACGATCACCACGGCGTTACGTGCCAGCTCGGCGTCGTGGCCGCCCCGGGATTCAAGCGTCTGGAGGGTCAGCCGGGCGGCCTCGGCCCGGTCCTCAATGGCTGTCACAGGGACCACGAGCTGGTTGGTGTGGTGGATCATGCGCCGCCAGTTTGCCGAGCGGGCGGTGTTGCCGGAGTCCATGACGATCAGCCGGTAGTAGCGGGTGAGCACCTGGTGGGCAATGTCCACTTCCTCGGCGGTCACTTCGTGGTCGCCTTCCTCGTTCTCGTCTGAGCGCAGGACATCGAACTTGTCTGAGGTCTGGTGGTGGACGAATCGAGCGATCTCGGCCGCGTTGGTGCTGGGGGAGAGCAGCGTCTGGGATGAGTCGATGAGGTCAAGGACGCTGTTGTCATGGCTGCCCTGCTCGGTCCGCCAGCCGAGTGTCCCCTGGGACTCGTTGTTGTCCCAGGCGACGGTGGCCGCGCCGCTGTAGCGGGCCAGGATCGCACTGAGCATGACGACGGTGGGTGTCTTGTTCGCTCCGCCCTTGCGGTTGACGACGGCCACCGTGCGGGGGCCGGGCCAGTGCTGGCTCACCGTGCGGATATCTTCACGCTCGGCCAGTTCGTCGGGGGACGGTTCCATGCGGAAGCCCAGGCGGGTGAGCGCACCGCGCCAGCCGCGCGTAGCCGGTTCCAGCACGGGTGCGCTGACCAGGAACGAAGTCTCTTTGAGGCTCCGACGCGTGACAGGTTCCGGGGTAGCTGCCGTGGCAGCCGTCGAGGGTTCCTGGACGTGGTTGACAGCTTCGGTGAAGGTGACGGGGGCCGCGGGGGCCGGCGTTTCCTTGGCGGCCGGCTCTACGGGAGCCGCTGCCTGCTGTGCGGGGGCGGCGGCGGCCTGCGCCGGGTCTTGCTGCCTCCGGGGGGTGGGCTTGGCAGGGGCAGCCTCGCTGACAATGCCCTCGGGAGAGACGACGATGAGGCCCTGGCCGTCCGGGTCAGTGGTACTGACCCTTACAGGCCGGCCAAGCTGAGCGGCGGTATCCGTGATGAGCTGCAGCGCCTGGCTGAGGACGGCGGCCTCGTCCTCGGCTTGGATCGCGTGGGAAGTGCCATTGATTGTGACCTCGCCGGTTCCGTTGGCGCGCAGAACGGCGTCGATCTTAGGGAAGTCGAGTGCTTGGGTTTCCATCATCTGTCCTTACTTGGTGCCGTTCGGGGGTGTGAAGCGGTTGACCTGCCAGGGCTTGTCGGCCGCGCTGCGCAGCAGCTGCACGTCGTAGTCGCCGGCATCGGTCGGGAACACGACATGGCAGCCGAAGCCGTTGCTTTCGTCGATCTTGAGTTGCCCGGCCCCGGTGATCTTGTTGGCTGGGATGTTGGCCGGGTCAACATACTGGTAATCGGCTGCGGCCTTGGCCGTCAGGAGCTGGCCCAGTTCCTGGATCCAGACCTTGTCGGTGACTGTGGGGCGGGCGTAGAGCGTCATGGCCTTGGTCGCGGTTTCCAGGGCGGCGGCCTTGCTTGGCTCGTCCCAGGCAATGCCCAGGGTGGCCGGGGCGGTGCCTCCCGGAGCCTGGGACTGGCCGCCGGCGCTGAGCGTTGCTGGGGCAGTGGCGGACGTGCTTTGCGGCGTCTCCGCGGGTGTTGTGTTGGACACTGGGGCGCAGGCCGTGCACACGAGCACGGCCGCAAGGGCTGTCAGAGCGCGTTTCATGGTTCCTCCGGTTAGTAGTTGCTGCCAGGCAGGTACAGGAAGGCGCTTGGAGTGCCGTTCTGGACCGTGCGCGTGTAGTAGGTGTGGTCGTTCGGGGCGGGGTTGCCGTTGTAGCCCTCTTCCAGGTAGCTGCCGTCGCCGTTGACGGCCTTCACGATGGCGACGTGGCCGTAGGTGCCGTCCGCGCCGCCTGCGCCGGGGGCGTACCAGACGACAGCGCCGACGCGAGGCGTCTTGCCGGTGGGCCAGCCTTTGGCGTCCCACCCGTCCTTCCAGGTGAGAGCGGAGCCGAGCACGCCACCATCAGGCCGGAAGGTGCCGTTGAGCATCTTGTAGGGCGCACTGTTGCTGCCCAGCTGCTGGTTCACGCGCCAGAGGGCGAAGTCGACGCATTCGCGGTTGTACATGCCCAGGGGGGAGGGCTGGTAGATCTGGGCTGTCCGCCACGGCAGGTCGTCACCCTTGCCGGACTCACCGGGGATGCCGCAGGAGCTTTCGCCGCCGGCATCGGTGGTCTTGACGTCGCCCAGGGCGGCCACGACTTCCACTGCTGCCGGCCAGTAGGACTGATAGTGGAACGGGTCTGCGTTGCGCTGAACCCTGTGCGCGGCTGTGGTGGGTTCGAGCTTTTCCCAGCCGCTGACCTTCTGCAGGGCCTTGAAGAAGTTGGTTGCGGACGTCGTGGGGCTCATTCGGTCTTGGTAGGAACCCCACGCGCCGTTGTCGCGCTGCTGGAACAAGCCTCTGGAGTCCGGCCCAGGGCCGTCGCCGTAGTCCAGGACGCGCAGGCCGGACTCTCCCATGGCTGTCATGACGCCGATGGTTTGCCCTCGGGCAGACAAGCCCAGGGCTTTTCCGGCGTTGATGACCAGGGCGGCGTTCTTGAGCTGTTCGCCCTGGTAGCTGGCAACGGCAACCTTGGGCAGCTTGCTTTCGTCAACGCTGACGCTGCCGCCGCTGGGCGAACAGACGTCGGCGGCGGCTTGCGAGCCGCCGCCGAACAGGATGATGGACAGAACCAGCACAATCGGGGCGAGAATCGCCCCAATAACCAGCACCGGCCCGGTCTTTTGATACTGCATGTGTCCCCCTCACATTTAAGGCTGCTATACCTGGGCTTGGTCCTCGCCGGCTCGTGGCGTCTTGCCGTCGCGAAGCGTGTTCCGGTTCTCCCACACCCAGTCTTTGACTTGATCTCTGGCGATTAGCCATGTTTTCTCGACTTGGTAGGCCGGAATCACTCCGGTCTGGAGCCACCGATAGACCGTGTTTCGGGACAGCCCGAAGATCTCTTCAAGGTCCTGAGGCGTAAGACGCTCCGGGTACTTGGCGAAGAGTGCTTCTAGGTATTTAGGGTCCACGCTCAGTCCGTCCCACCGCATAGGTTCATCGTAGCCCAGATATTGGTACTGTGATGTACTAAAGGTGATTGAAAGGTATTAAAGTTGCAGTTGGGGGTCACTGTTGGCCTTTCGTGTCGGGTGGTACAGATACGATCTTTGCGGAAATGACAGGGGGATGTGAAATGTCAATCTCTAAAAATCGGTGGGTGACCTTCGGCGCTGAGACTGTGGAGGAACCAACTACCGCCGTTGAAGAGCCGCCAGCCTTCACGCCCACAGGGGCCACCAGGCCTCAGCTCAGCGTTCCGCAGCCAGACCACGCGGACAGGCTGCCTCGCTGGAACGTCTTGGGAATCACCCCGGACTACTGGTGGCTGGGCGTTCATGGCGGAGCGGGCGAAACGTCGCTCGCACGCTTGGACAAGAACACCAGGGCCGCTGAGCACCACTGGCCCATCACGGCCACTGGTTCCACCGTCGTCCTCGTAGCTCGGTCCAACATGTCGGGCCTGCGCGCCGCGCAGCTGGCCGCCACTGAATGGGCATCGGGCAGTATTCCAGGAATCCACATTGCCGGCCTTGTTGTTCTGGCCGACGCTCCTGGCCGCCTCCCCAAGGAGATCCGCGAGTTCGCCCGGGTCGTCGGCGGGGGAGTACCGCATCTGTGGCATTTCCCGTGGATCGAGGCGTGGCGCTTCGGTCACGACGTCCTGCCCGAGGAACTTCCAAAGGAAGCTCGCACCGTGCTTGACCAGGTGCGTATCGCAATAAACACCGCTGCCGGACTCCCGGCTAACTAGAAAGAGGAAAACCAATGCTTTTCTCCAAGGCCATGGAATGGTCCAGCTTTGTCATTACCGAGATCCCGAACCCGGGCACAGGCGAAGCCCCTCCCGGCTCCGCCGGCCTGCTGACGATCCTCAAGTGGGTGGCCTGGATCGTCTTCGGCCTGGCCGTTGCCGGCATCCTGCTCACCGCCGGAGCGATGATGATCAACAACCGTCGTGGTGAGGGCGGCGAGCACGCCGGCCGTCTTGCCTGGGTCCTGGGTGGCTGCATCCTCGCAGCCTCCGCCGGCGGCGTCGTCGGCGCTCTGGTCTAAGGAGGAATCGAGCCATGACGGAACCGACAGTGAACGAAGAACAAAGCCCGTTGACCAAGCCTAAGTTCATCATCTCGGCTGTTGTCGTGGCGATCATTGTTGCGCTTGGGATCATCCTGGCCCTGGTTCCCAAGGGTGGCGGCACGCCGTCACCTGAGCCGAGCAACGCCGGACCTAGTACCGGTAGCAGCCAGCCCAGCGCGACGTCGGCCGCCAGCGTGTGCGGCCTACCGTCCGGTGACCAGGCCAAGCCGGCCACCGCGCCGGCCGACGCCAAGTGGGAACTGGTCGGAAAGATTGCTGCACCGACGTCGCCTAAGCAGTTCGGTCCTGGAAAGACGGAACCGAACGGCCTTCGGTCGTGCTTTGCGCACTCACCAACTGGGGCCTTGTACGCAGCCGTAAACGTAGCTGCGCTCTCAGGATCAGGCAAAGCGAATCTGGTCTACGAACAGCTTGCTGTTCCGGGGCCGGAACGTGACGCTGTTTTGAAGTCTTCGCCTACTGCCGCGCCGGAATCTGTTCCTGCCCAGCTCGCGGGATTCACAGTTCGCTCCTATGACGGTGACCGGACCGTCATTGATCTTGCATTCAAGGGGGCCAACGGAGCCTTCGTATCCATCCCCGTTCCGCTGCAGTGGTTTGGCGGGGATTGGAAGGTCGTCGTTCCTGCCACCGGGGACACTGGGGCGCGGCAGATCGCGGACCTTAGCGGCTACATCGAGTGGGCCGGTGTGTAATGGCTGACTGCTCAGGATGGAACGCATTCAATCCTCTATGCCATGCGGGGGCCGCAATCGAGGATGCCGCGAACGATTCGGTCAAGAACATGGCCAAGGCGATTGCCGATGCCGTAGGACAGACCGTTAAGACGCTCGGGACGTTCTGGGTAAACGTGGGGACGCCTAGCCTGACGACGGTGCCGGGTGGATCCACGGCGAGTGATCCGGTGTTGTTCCTGCAGAACAGCCTCTACTTCTGGACGGCTGCTCTAGCTGTGCTGTCCGTCTTGGTGGGTGCAGCCAAGATGATCATTGAACGCAGGGGAGCGCCCCTGAGGGATCTCGCCCGTTCGCTCGCAACGCTGATCGTCGTCTCCGGGGCCGGCGTGGCAGCGGTCGGGTTGCTGACCGTCTCGGCAGATCAGTTCTCTGCCTGGATCATCAACAACTCCACGGATGGAACGTCGTTCAACGACAACATCACTGGGATGTTGGCACTCTCGGCCACTAGCCCGATCGGCTCAATCATGATCATCCTCCTGGGGCTGATTGCGATTCTCGCCTCCGTCCTCCAGATCGTGCTCATGATCGTGCGTGGCGGCCTGCTCGTTGTCCTCACGGGGATCTTCCCCACGGCGGCAGCTTTTACCAACACCGAGGCCGGCAAAGGCTGGTTCCAGAAGTGCACGGCCTGGCTAATCGCCTTCATCCTCTACAAGCCGGCGGCCGCCATTATCTACGCAACAGCGTTCCGCCTCAGCGGGGCAAAGATCTTCGGAAACGGTGGCGACGGCAAGGACTTCGGGTCTGCACTGTTGACGACAGTTACGGGCCTGGCGCTGATGGTCATTGCCTTGTTCGCTATGCCGGCCCTCATGCGGTTCGTGACGCCGATGGTTGGGGCCGTCGCCGGCGGAGGCGGTGCCCTTGCTGCTGGTGCTGTCGGCGGGCTGGCTTCTGGCGCTATCAACATGGGTAGTGCCGGTCGGGGTGGCGGTGGAACGGCCAGCACGACGCCGAGCAGCTCATCGAACCAGTCTTCTGGCTCTCAGGGGCCTTCGGGCACCGGGAGCCAGGGCACAGCAGGGACGAACGGCACGGCTGGTAAGACGGGTGGCCAGGGAGCCTCTTCAACAGCGCCCGCCGCGAGCGGGGCACAGGCAGGAACTGGAGCGGCTGCGGCTAGCAGCGGTGGAGCTTCGTCTGGTGGCGCGGCCGCCGGCGGTGGCGCTGCGGCTGGTGGAGCTGCAGCGGCAGCCGGCCCCGTGGGCGTCGGCGTGATGGCAGCCCAGAAAGGCCTTGAGGCCGGCCAGGCGGCCGCCGGGGCCGTCAGGAACATAAGCGAAGAATCAACGGGGGGTGCCTGACATGGCGGCTATCGAAAACACATACGTGGAACCGACCTATGGCAACTGGCGTCGGCCGCGCAAGGCCGGTATCGGCACTCTGGGCGGTCTTGCCACGGCGGGCCTTTTCATCGGCCTTATCGTCACGGTGATCTGCTTCTTCGTCGGTGGTTGGGCCGCCGGCCTGGTGGCTTTGCTCGTCCTCGGCATGGCGCTGGCCACTGTCTCGGTGACGGACAAGCACAACAAGTCCGTGGGCGAAAGAGCCTTTGCCCGCTTGGCGTTCCGCTCGGCGCGACGGAAGAAGGCGAACCTCTACCGTTCCGGGCCGCTGGGTCTGACCCCCTGGGGCGAGTATCAGCTGCCGGGGATCGCCGCCGGCTCCAAGCTCTACGAGTTCGCGGACTCCTACGGCCGGCCGTTCGCGTTGATCCACCTTCCGTCCACCGCTCACTACACGGTGGTCTTCGGCACGCAGCCTGACGGCGCGTCTTTGGTCGATCCGGAGCAGATTGATGCCTGGGTGGCCAACTGGGGAGGCTGGCTGGCGTCCTTGTCGAATGAGCCGGCCGTCGTAGCCGCATCGGTCACCGTAGAGACCGCGCCGGATTCCGGGGCGCGCCTGCGCCGGGAAGTCGAGTCGAATATCCATGAGGATGCCCCTGCCATTGCCAAGGCAATGCTGAGAGAGGCCCTGGAGACGTACCCGCAGGGGTCGGCCACGATCCGCGCTTGGGTCGCGCTGACGTTCAGCGCAGCAGCCAGGGCCGGCGGCAAGCGCCGGACCGCCGATGAGATCGCACGCGATCTCGCCTCGCGTCTTCCCGGCCTGACGGAACGTCTGGAATCCACCGGTGCCGGCGCATGCGCGCCGCTGAATGCTCAGGAGCTGTGCGAAGTTGTGCGGGTCGCTTACGATCCTGCCGCCGCGCGTCTTATTGATGAAGCCCACTACCAGGGCACGCCTGTTGACCTGGCCTGGGGCGAGGTCGGGCCTTCGGCACATCAGGCCAGCTGGGACAGCTACCGGCACGACTCCGGGCACTCGGTGTCCTGGACGATGACCGGAGCACCGCGCGGCCACGTCCTGGCGTCCGTGCTCGCCCGTCTCGTCGCCCCTCACGGGGAGATCGCCCGCAAGCGCGTCACGCTGCTGTACCGGCCCATTGAGTCGGGCCGGGCGGCCGCCATTGTGGAGTCTGACCAGACCAACGCCCTCACGCGGGCTTCATCGACCAGCCGGCCTACGGCGCGCGCTCTCGTGGACGCCCGCGCAGCGACGGCCACGGCTGCGGAAGAAGCCAAGGGGGCCGGTCTGGTGAACTTCGGCATGGTCGTCACGGCGACGGTGCTTTCCTCCAGCGCTCTGGATGACGCTGTGGCCGTCGTAGAGGGCAACCTCGGCCCGTCAGCCCGCCTGCTGCTGCGACGGGTCTACGGCTCCCAGGATTCGGCTTTTGCCGCATCCCTGCCGCTTGGCTTGGTCCTGCCCAAGCACTTGAAGGTGCCCGAAGAGATCCGCGAGGCCATGTGATGTTCGGTAGCAAGACCAAGCACAAGCACACTCCCGCCGGCACCCGCACTCTGCCGGCCGCCGTCGTTCGCCGGCCAGGCCTTCGAGGCTGGCGCGGACGCGGGCAGGGCGAAGCCGTATACGTCACGGCCGCCGACGAGTGGCGCGGCACCTCCGTCCAGGTTTGCGGGCTGTGGCCCTTCGTGGGCGGCAGCGGCACGCCCATTGTGGGCGTGCCGATCGGCGTCCACACCGACACCGGGGCGCCCTTCGGGGGAGATCCCATCAGCTGGTTCATGCACGGCATGATCAACAATCCGTCGATGTTCGTCCTCGGACTGCCGCACTACGGCAAGTCCACGTTGGTCCGGCACATCGTCCTGGGTCTTGCTGGTCGGGAGATCAACCCGTTGATCCTGGGCGATTTGAAGCCGGACTATGTTGATCTCATCCGTGCGCTCGGCGGCCAGGTCATCAGCCTGGGGCCGGGCCGTGGTCACCTCAACGTCTTGGACCCTGGCGAAGCCACGGGCGCGGCTGTCCGGCTGCTCGCCTCGGCCGAAGAACACCGGGCAAAAGCCAGCCGGGCCAGAGACCAGGAAGCGGCCGCGCAGCTGCTCGCTGCAGCTGTGAAGGCGGAGAAGCTGGCCGAACAGCTCATGGCGGACTCGCACAACCGTCGCCTGAACATGATCACGGCACTGATCACGATTGTGCGCAACGCCAAGCCCAGCGCGCACGAGGAATCTCTAATCGACCGCGCACTGCACATCCTGGACGAGCGCCTGGACCGGGTGCCCCTCATCGGGGATCTGATCGAGGTCATCAAGGATGCTCCCAACGAGCTGCGCGCAATTGCCCTGGACCGTGGCGACATGAGCCGATACCTGGACGCGACGGACCAACTGCGCCAGTCGCTGTACTCGCTGGACGGCTCGGGCCGGTTCTCGGACATGTTCTCCCAGCCCACCGACCAGCCGATGGACCTCACCAAGCCGGTCGTCTTCGACCTCTCGGGGATCTCCGACACGCAGCGGGACATTCAGGCAGCCTCGCTGCTGGCCTGCTGGTCAACCGGGTTCGCCACCGTCCAGGTAGCGCACACTCTGGCCGACGCCGGCCTGGAGCCACGTCGCAACTACTTCGTCGTCATGGACGAGCTGTGGCGGGCGCTGCGCTCCGGTGAAGGCATGGTGGACCGCGTTGACTCGCTGACGCGCCTCAACCGGACCGAGGGCGTTGGCCAGGCAATGATCACGCACACCATGAGTGACCTGGAAGCCCTGCCCAGCGAGTCCGAGCGGATGAAGGCCCGCGGCTTCGTGGAACGCTCGGGCATGGTCGTTTGCGGGGCACTGCCCGGCGGCGAAATGGAGAAGCTGAACAAGGCCGTCACGCTCTCGCGTGCCGAGCAGGCCCGTCTCATCTCCTGGGCCGATCCCGGGTCGTGGACGGACGTCGGCGGCTCGCGCAAGCGCGTCCGCCCTGGCCTGGGAAAGTTCCTCTTCAAAGTCGGCGGCCGCCCAGGTGTCCCGGTGGCACTCAAGCTGACCAGCGTGGAGGAATCCCTGCACGACACGAACAAGCGCTGGCACGACGAAGGGGAAAACTGATGGGTGCACCAAACAGCGGCAAGCGGTCCCAGCTCACCGGTGAGACGATCCTGCTCTGGATCTTCATCACCGTAGTCGTGCTGGGGGTCGGCTCGGTGACCGGGGCCGTTCACCTGGGGTCGATGATTGCTGGCGACGGCCAGAAGCTGCCTGCCAACCCCTTTGAACTGGTCATCAGCCTGTTTACGCACAAGGTCACCTGGCCGGCGGCCGCCACAGGCGTTCTGATCGGCTTCGGCCTCGTGATCGTGTCTCTGGCGGTCCTGGTGGTGCGCGCCGTGCTGCGCCGCCGTTCCAAGCGAACGCGGGTGGACGTCGCCGCCCAGCACATGGCCAAGGGCCGGGATCTGCGGGCGCTGAGCCTGCGAGGGGCGACGGCAACGGCCGAGCGCCTGGGCGTCAAAGGCTCACCTGGTGTCCCGGTCGGCAAAACGGTTCTGGGCGGGCAGATGGTCTACGGCTCTTGGGAAGACATGCACATCGATGTCTGGGGGCCCCGGACGGGCAAGACAACCTCCCGAGCAATCCCGGCAATCCTCGCCGCCCCGGGAGCTGCCCTGGTGACCTCGAACAAGCGGGACATCGTTGACGGCACGCGCGACGTCCGGGCCGCTGATGGGCCGGTGTGGGTCTTCGATCCCCAGGCGGTCGCCCTCGAGGAACCCAGCTGGTGGTGGAACCCTCTCAGCTACGTCACGGACGAAGTGCGGGCGGCCCGCCTGGCTGACCACTTCGCCGCCGGCTCCCGTGGCCCGGATGCAAAAACGGATGCCTATTTCGATCCTGCCGGCCAGGATCTCCTGGCCGGCCTGCTGCTCGCGGCCGCTCTCGACGGCCGGCCGATCACGCAGGTTCATACCTGGCTGACCAGGCCGGCGGACGACGAAGCGGTGGACATTCTCAAGGCCCACGGATTCCTCCAGACCTCCAACGCGGTCGGCGGCGTCGTCAACGCGCCTGAGAAGCAGCGTGGCGGCGTGTACGGTACGGCGCTGCAAATGGCATCGTGCCTTACCAACCGCCAAGTCGCTCGGTGGGTGACTCCGCAGGGCGAAAACGACGAGCGGCCGCAGTTCGATCCGGCAGAGTTCGTCCGGTCCAAGGGCACGCTGTACAGCCTCTCCAAGGAGGGCAAGGGCACCGCCGGCCCGTTGGTGACGGCGCTGACCGTGGCCACGGTCGAGGCGGCCGAAGAGCTGGCCGTTTACTCAACTGGCGGCCGGTTGGGCACGCCCATGATCGGCGTCCTGGACGAAGCGGCCAACGTCTGCCGCTGGCGCGAGTTGCCGAACCTCTACAGCCACTACGGATCTCGGGGCATCGTTCTGATGACCATCCTCCAGTCTTGGTCCCAGGGCGTGGAGGTTTGGGGCCGTGATGGGATGCGCAAGTTGTGGAGCGCAGCCAACATCAAGGTCTACGGCGGCGGCGTTGCCGAAGCCGAGTTCCTGAACGAGCTCGCGCAGCTGGTGGGGGAGTACCGGTACTCCAACATGACCAAAAGCCGGTCCAAGCAGGGCACCTCCTACAGCCACGATGATGACCGCAAGGAACGCACCCTGGACGTTTCGGACCTGGCCTCCTTCCCTCGGGGCCGCGCAATCATGTTCGCCTCGGGTGCCCCCGCTGCACTGCTGGAATCTGTGCCTTGGATGAGCGGCCCGCATGCAGAAGCGGTGCGGGCCTCAATCGCTGCACACGATCCGGCCAACCGGCCGGCAGCCCCTGCCGGCAACCGATGGATCGCTGCGGGTGCCTCCGATGAGTGAGGGCCTAGGGGAGTGGGACGACGAGGCGGAAGGCGGTCCCCTGTGGAACGTCCCCGGGATGTCCGACAAAGAGGACTCCACCGAGCCATCTGAGGACGACGCGGCCGCGCCGGAGCTGTTCTATCCGAACGTGGCAGAGTTCGTCAGGGACAAGCTGGCTACCACCTACCGCCGGCAGCTCAACGTGCAAGGCGGAGTGACCTGGTGCCCGCAATGGTGGAAACACGGGGAAGCGATCAGCCGTCTGGAAGCTCTCTGGCGGGCATGGGAGTTTCTGCGCCTGGACGGAACCACGGGAATGAGCGTTTGGTGGCGCGACCATGCAGACCATCACATGTCCGTGCTGCTCTCAGCCGATGGGCCATTCAAAGGCTGCAGCCCGGACGAGGGTCACCGTTCCAAGCTCGTCCCGCTTCCGTGTGAGGAACCACCCGCAGGCCTTTTCTAGGACCTCTCCACCGGGGACCAGGAGAGGTCATCTGCCAGTACTTTTCGCCGTGTGATGAATATCCGCTCTTAGTGATCGCTGACCAGCGAGAATAAGAGATGTGGTGCCAAAGGGGCCGCATCTGGGACGAGGGGGACACCATAGCGCCGCGACATAACTGGTGGCACACGATGAAGGAGGCCCGCCGGCAGGCTTGTGTTGCCGTTGACTTCTACAACAGGCCGGGTGAGCGCCAGAGCCTCGGGGATTTTGTCGTGCATATGCACCTGGCATGGCAGAACCTCATGCACGCTCACTTGATTCAGAAAAAGACCAACATCTACTTTCGTGAGAAGAAGGCCAGCCGCCTCTACAAGCGAGACAAGTACGGGCAAAAGCAGTCTTGGGACCTCCAAACCTGCCTAGACACGGTCTACGCGCCCGAGGATCCCATCAGGGTGAACATCGAGTTTTTCATCAACTTTCGCAATTCCGTGGAACACAGGTACGACCGGAGCCTCGTCCTCGCCACGGCAGCCCTCGCCCATGCATACGTCATCAATTTCGAGGCCGAGTTAACCCGACTGTTCGGGAAGGAGGAAACCCTCGCAGAGGAACTCCGCTTTCCGGTCTTTGTGCAGTCGCTCTCACCGGAAGGGATGGACGCTCAGCGGGCCCTCCGGAAGGGGCTTCCACTGGAGGCGATGACCTACATCACGGAGTTCGAAGCCCGTCTTCCCGACAACGTGCGTGACGATCCGCGCTATGAATACAGGATCCAGCTGCAACCGATCATCGGACCAAAGTCCGAGGCAGACCTCGCGTTCAAGTTCATCAATGCCAAGGACCTCTCACCGGAAGAACTTGAAGAGAAACACGCCGAGGGACGACAGGGCAAAGTCCTCATCATTGAAAAACTCAAAGCCAGCGGCTTTGCCGACGAGATGCTGCCGAAAAATGCAGCCGCCGCAATTGAAGAACAAACCAAGTTCAGGTTTTCAGTTAACGACTTCACCAAGATGCGCCACAGGGACAGCGTCGGACCAAAGAAGGGCCAGGGTCCATCGGCTGAATATGCCGACGGCTCACGGTGTATCTACAGCAAGGCACACAACAACCATGTCTATACGCAGGCCTACATTGCCGCGCTGATCCAGGAACTGCGCGACCCTGTCCGGCACGAAGCTGCCTTGGGAAGGGCTCCGGAGGCGCCCGGTTCCCCGCCTAAGCAGAAGCAACATCCCTTAGCGAAGCAGAAAAAGTAACTACGGCCAGGGCAGACCACGTGTTCGCTGCAGCACCCCTGCCTTCAACTCATAAACAGCTCTCAGGAGAGTGCTAGATTCCGCCCTTGCGGCGGTTGTCATCACGGCAGAGCAACTGGCAGTTTGAGGCCTCTGTCTTACCCCCCGCGTGCCATGGCGTGATGTGATCGGCCTCCATCTCAGCAAGCTCGAAGTGCTTTGTGCAGACGGGGCAGACGCCTTTCTGCCGCTCGTAGGCTTCGCGCTTCTGGTTATCGGTGAAAGCGCGGATGCTCAGGTTGCGCTCTTCGCCGTTGAGAACGTAGATGTAAATGCCGCGCTTCTTCGTCACGTCTTCGTCGGCCATCAGCGCGGCAACCTCGGCTTCGAGCTTCACTGGATCAAGGCTGGCATCCTTGTACTCGTTGTAGAGCAGCCCCCACGGCACCGAACGCATCTCCCTGCGCCACTTAGGGAAGGTCGCCTTCACCCAGGCCATGACGTTCTGGAAGTACAGCCACAGCGGGTTGGCGTTCGAGTCGTGCTGGTGCGCAGCCATGTAACCATCGACATCACCGCCGTTCACCCACTTGATGATGGTTTCGAGGTAGTCCTGGCGGATGGGAGTTCCGGTCAGGTAGGCAGAGCCGATGGCATAGGCAGGGCAGCCGTTCTTTGAGAAGTACTTCTTCGCGGCGGATACCCACGGGCCATGGTAGACCGCGTTTCGCAGCTCCTGGTCCGTGAGCTCTTCGCCTGCGATATTGATGGTCCTGAACCACTCGAGCTTCTCCGAGTCCTTGCCCTCACACAGGTAGACCATGAGTTCGTAGTCCAGGATCTGATCCTGCTGGTCGGACTGCAGGTTGTGAAACGAGAGCTGATGCCCGTTCACTGGGATAGAGAAGTCGCCCTCGACGTACTGGCAGATCGAGATCGTGCGTTGCTGGCCGTCAATGACCTCGAACGTTCCGTCTTCGCGAACCGCCCAGTACATGAGGTTCAGCGGGAAGTCACGACGCAGTGTCTCGATGACTGCGTCGCGCTGATGGTCCTTGTAGACGAACTCGCGCTGGTAAGGCGGTCGCACATCAAGCTTGCCCTCGTACGCACGAACGCCAAGCTCATCGTTGTCCTCGTAGCCTTCCACGAGGTCTCGGACCCGGATCTTCTGGAGTTCGATCTTCATGCTGTCGCTCCCTTGCGGCGGATGAGAAGCCGAGCATAAGTGCTCTTGAGGACGCCATTGGACTGCTTGATCGCTGCGCGTCGGTTCAGATCACCGGCGTTGGGAGTATCAGCCTTGGTGTACTCCCTGGTTTTGAGGCCAAACTCGTTTCCCCGGTCGGTGATCCCAACGATCTCGAACTGTGCTGGGCTGTAGGCGTCTAGGAAGGTGATCGGTACACCCATCACGCCGTCATAGTCGGCAGGAATGTCAGCTACTCGGCTGATCTCGATAGCGTCGTAGTTGTCATACATCGGCGACTGATCGGGGTCGTAGGGCTTAAACAGCGTGAGCTCTTCATGTCGCTTGGAGATGTCGAGGTTGGTGAACCACGTTACGTTTCGGAACTTCACAAGCCCGGTCTGCTCGTCAAAGACGCCCTTAGCGTAGTCGGTCGAGTGCGAAGTCTTGAAGTAGGCATTGCCCGACTGGAACCCGTAACCAACCCACATTTTGTTGAGCATGATGAGGGGGAAGATCTCCTTGTACGTCACCGCGCCTTTGGGGCCAACGATGATGAACTTCTTGTCATGATCGATCAATTGCGCGACGTACTCCCGGAATAGCGAGAACGGCGGGTTAGTGACGACGATGTCAGCCTGCTCGAGCAGCGCTATGCTCTCCGCTGAGCGAAAGTCCCCGTCGCCCTCAAAGTGCCTCACTTCGACCTCATCGAGGTCGGGGATCCGATTGCCGTCCTTGTCTCCGCTGTATTCCAAGTAGACGGCTCGTTCGCTGTCGCTCTTCGAGAACCGCTCCACGTCTTGGCTCTTGTAGCACGCGGCGATCAGCTTCTTTATCCCGAGCTTCTCGAAGTTAAAGCTGAAGTACTGGAAGAACTGGGACTCGCGTGGGTCGTCGCAGTTGAGGTAGACGACCTTGCCCTTGAAATGCTTGCGATAGTGCTTGAGTTCGCGCTCGATGTCCGGCAACTGAGTGTAGAACTCGTCCTGCCGTGCCTTCCTGGCAGCAGCGAGGTTGCTGTTCAACACCTTGGTGGCCATTCCACTCCTGTCCTGACAAAGGCGCTCCCCACATGGAATGCCCTCTCCTACCCTAATGGTCAACATCGGCCCATCCGGTTAGCCTCCGCGACTCATGCACTTCTGCAGAAACTTTGTCTGGCCCTTGGCCCCACGCGTTCTGCGCTCCGGTGTATGTAAGGGGTGAGTCGTTGTCAGAGCGGATTGCTAGTGTGTGGGTTGTCCCGCATGGTTTCCCTAATCCCAAGGCGGGACGCTGTTGCTATCAGGAGAGGTGAACATGGGGCTGCGGAACTTGCTCAGAAGGCGTCGGACGCCAGCTGCGGTAGTAGCGGCCCCTGCGGTTCGGGCCACTCCACGCGAACCGCTGACGCCTGAGCAGCAGGCCGATCTGCAGGCGGCGCGCATGGAACTGCGCCAGGCTATGGAAGAGTCCCAGGTGACCTCCTTCCGTGCCTGTAGCCGGAACGGACGCCATTGGGACGAAGACCCGGAGGCGATGCGGGCCATGGCTGCCACATTCAGGAGCATCAAGAAGGACGCGACTGATAGAGCCACGAACGTCCCGGACCAGACGTAACAACGACAGACACGCAAGAAGGGGCCGGCACCAAGGGGGTGCCGGCCCCTTCCCCTGCTCCTTGAAGTCCTAGCGGCTCAGGCCCTTCTGCAAGAGCTTTGTCTTGCCGTTGGCTCCACGCGTCTTGCGGGCCTTCGGGCTGCGCCCGGGTGCGGTGGCCACGGCCGCGCTGGGCGGGGTGCCCTGGTCCTGGTCGGCGCTAAGCCGTGCCTGGACCGCCTCACGGTCGGCCACGCCTTCCAGACTGGCGGCCAGCTCCTGCCGGCGCTCGGCCGAGTCGTACTTGATGCCTGCCTCTTCGGCCGACGCCTCGGGCCGCTGGTTCTCTTCGGTCGCGTCCTGTTCGCGGTCCTGGTCCTCCCGGGCGGCCTCAGCCAGCAGCTGCGCGGCCTCGGTGTTCTCGTCACGGCCGGCGCTGCGCTCCTGCTCTGCCTGCTCGCGGTCCCGTTCGGCCTTCGCCAGGGCAGCAGCCACCGACACATCGTCGGCGCCCAGGTTGTCCACGTCCAAGCCGTAGCGGCGTTGCACCTGGTCTCGGATTACCTCGGCCGCGCTGCGCGCCGCCGGGTCGTGGTCCTTCCACGCGGTGGCCGCCTCGTGCACCCTCTCGACGTCGCGGCCACTGGCCGTGTCCCACCACCGGTTGTCCATCACTGGTGCAAGCTGTGCACGGGCTGCTGCGCGCTCTGCGTCGAACCGGGCCTGCAACTCACGGGCCTGCTGTTCCTCGATCGCCTGGGCGCGGCGCAAGGCCTGCTCGCGCGCCCTGGCCACCTGCTCACCAAGCCGGCCGGCGACAGTCAGCCCGACGCGCGACATTCCCTCAATAGCCTCGTCAATGCCGTCAGATTCACTCATGGTTCCCCCTCCTGGTGTTATCTCTCGATGTCCGGGCGGGTGGTCCCGCCACGGGTGGTTGCGTGGGTGCGTGCCTGCTCGTACTTCGGCGGCAGCACCGAGCCAGCGGAGCGTGCCGGAGTCTGGCCGGCCGCGCTCGTCCGCACAGCTTCCGCCGCCTCGCCGCCTACCGCCGGCATTGATGCGGGGACGCTAGGCAGCGCGGCTGCCACCTGGCTCAGCTGCGTCTTCACCAGGTCACTGATCTGGCGTGCCCTGCGCAGGTCGTTGGACGCCTTGTGCATGTCATGGACGGCCTTCGCCACGTTCAGCAGCTGGCGCAGCATGATCGCTTGCGCGTCCGTTCCGGTTCCTCCCATGGTGGCCGCCATGAGAACCAGTGACGCGCCCCTGGCGGACGGGCCGACGCTGCGGACCGGTCGCGCGGGGTATCGCCGCAGCTGTGCCGTCTTGGACAATTCGTCGGCCGCAGCTGCCAGCGGTCCAGGTGTCGATTCCGTGGCAGTTGACCAGGCTGCAAACGCCCCGGACGTCTCCCTGGCAACCTGCGCCCAGGTCGCGTGGTCATCCATCGGGACAGCTCGCAAGCTCTCCCGCAGCCGGGCTACTTCGTTGCTGTACTGCTCCCACATCTGGGGATCTGGCTCGTGCGCCTCACGGCCGATATTGATGGGCCGCCGGCCACGGGCGGCTGCTCCCCATTCGGCCACAGCTCCGTCTGCCAGCTCGGGACTGTCGGCCCACGCTCCGCGTAGTCGCGGAAGGGTCAAGTCCTTGGCCAGGTGGCCCCCGCCGAACCATACGGGCCGGCCTCCCTTGGGCGGACGTTCGGCAACAGAGTAGCCAACTACGACGTCATCACGACCAGCTGCGTAACGCGGTTTGATCATGGCACCCGTGCGCCGGAAGCGACGGACAAACTCAGCCTCGTCCTGGGCGGCAGTGGCGCAAGCCCGAACCTTGCGGGCAAGTGAACGGCGTTCCGGTTCCTCCACTCCGCGACGCTCGGCTGCTTCGCGCTCACCGGGACGCAGTCCACGCATGGCGTAGACGGGAGAAAGCTCTTCCAGGCCGTGCTTCTTCTCCAGCGCACGGGCCGTTTCCTGGGCACGTTTGTAGTCCAGGTGGCTGCTCCATTTTGTGCCGTCCTCGCGCACCATGGAAGCCGCAATGTGAATGTGGTCATTGCCGGCCTTGCTATGCCCGTGGCGGATCGCCACCCATGACACGGGGGCCTTGCCGCTGGCCTCGGTGAAGCCCATTTCATCCATGAACTCGTTGGCGATCTCGGCCCAGCTCTGGTCGGTGAGGCCGCCTTCCTCCGCGCGCAAACTCAGCGAGCAATGCCAGACATGGCCGCCCTTGACCTCCACACCAAGAACGTTCTTTGCCTGGTCGAGCTGATGCGCAATCGACAGAGCTGCATCGCGGTTCAGCTGGTCGTCATTGTGCCACGCCATGATGGGCGCGGAGCCGGTCACCAGGTGCGGGTCTGTGTGTTCGTTGGACCGGCCAGGACCGGCCAGATAAACCAACAGACCAGCCATGCGGTCGCCCTTGGTGATGTTCGGAATCATCAGCCGGCCAGTCCGTCGATGATGCCATTCATGCGTTCGGCAATCGCACGCACACGTGCCAGGGCTACGCGGGCTTCCTCGGGAAACTCATCCGTGGCATTGGCATGCTTCGCCAGCTGGTTCACGTTGTTGGACAGTGCAGCCAGGTAGCGGCGTGCCGCCATGAACTCGGTAGCCAGAGCGCGACGCTCGGCGAGCGAATCGGAGGACTGGGCGTAAAGCGCAGCACTGACCAGAATCTCGGATGGGCTGCGCCCCGTCTGTTCTTCCAGTACGTAAAGACGGGTCCGCTCCTGCTCCGACATGGAGACACGCACGTACTGGGTTTCCCCGTCGATGTTCGCACGACGACGACGGTTCAAGCGACGGCTGGAACTCCGTTCCTCAGCCATTGCAGTACCGCCTTTCCATGCCCAGCGCAGCGCCCCGGAATCTCCGGGATCACACGTCAAGTGTGACGCATCCTCAGCACGAAGTCGAGGATCAGGCCCACTTATGGCACATAAATGTATAGCTTGCTCCGTCCGGTGGCCAGAGCTGAGGAAACTCACCTGTCTAGACGGTGAGG
>NZ_JBWXPT010000002.1:0-131269 GCF_056680185.1 Arthrobacter sp. BG3 | reverse complement strand
CCTGAGCACGGCGGCGGAATCAAGGCGGGTGGAAATCTGTGAGATCCCGCGGTACGCGGCTTCGGGTGAGCCCGTCGCCCTGCACAATTTCCGCCAAGACTCGATCGCAGGATCCCGGTGGGACGCCGGGCCCAGGCGGAGCCCGATCCGGGGATCGGCAAGCTCGGCCGCGGCGGACTCGAAGAGCCGAAGCTTGTCAGGGTAGGAGATCCTCCCTCCAACGCTCGCCAGCTGCTCCGCCTGCTCACTCAGGCCCGCCCGCTCCAGGACACGATCAACACCCTCCGCGCCGACCTCATCGGCCACGACTTGCAGCAAGACCCGCGTCGTCCCCGTTGACGTGCCGGGCACCGCACGGATGATTCCAGGCATGAAATGACACCTATCAGATAGACAGTCAGGCAGGATAAATTCAGAAAGCCCCAGGCAGATTCAGGCCACAGGACGGGCACGTCGGCACCTGAATCTGATCGCGTACATGGCCGGCAACTTGCCCCAACGGGAACAGCGTCCGGGTAGACATCGAAGTCGTAAGCTCCGGGCCGCTTGGGCAGGGAAAGCGACTCTTAGGTGCGTCGCCCGAGGGCGTGACAGGGCAGCACTAGGGAATGGCGAGCATACCGGGCCCTTTGCTTTTCGGCGGCCCGGCTGACCTCGTGGGTCCCGTGGCTTTGCGTCGCCGGCTCGCACCGGGTTTGCCTTTATCGTCGAGCGGATGCTCAATCGAGCGCCATGCTAGCAAATGAAAAGCCTGCTGATCTTATGGGACACACCGTGGCCGGCCACCGGCCCCAGCGGATATCGCAACTTCACCGGAA
This sequence comes from Arthrobacter sp. BG3, assembly GCF_056680185.1. Taxonomy (NCBI): domain Bacteria; kingdom Bacillati; phylum Actinomycetota; class Actinomycetes; order Micrococcales; family Micrococcaceae; genus Arthrobacter; species Arthrobacter sp. BG3. Next base: position 130,451 of record NZ_JBWXPT010000002.1, on the reverse strand, counting down.
TCGCCACAACCTCTGACCACCAGGCAGCGAGACGCTGCCCACCCAAATTTCCTTTGCAGAGGGAAAACCCGGAAAGGCCGGCATTTCGGTGCCGGCCTTTCCTCATGTCCGGGCTTGTGCCGCCACCCGACGCCACAACACGAATGCCGCCAGCCCATTCAGGACACCGATGAAGACATCGCCCGCCGCCGGCCGGCCGATGACGAGATCGAGGACCACCAGGGCCAGCGCCCCCGCTGCGGCAACTGTGAACACCACAGCCAGGACCCGCAGAACCCGCGGAGAATCCAGCCCAGCACCGTGCCCCGCACGGCCCGGGCGGGCATCACGCGGAGCCGGCTCAGTCATGCCCTCACCCTACTCAGGTAGGGCATGCTCGCAGGGCTCGCACCCATTTGGGCGTCCGCTGGCGCGGCCGGCTGAGGGGTCCAGTGGGTAGGGTGCGTTGCGCGGAGCTGTGGTGCTGCGCAGCGCGCTTCGTCACAGCCGCCGCGGTGAGCCTGGCGGTCTAGGCCTTCCGCCCAGAAGCCATGCAATTCCGCCTGCGACGCTTCCCAGGACCAGGACCAGGATCCAGACGTTCCTGGGGAATGTACGCATGTCCCGCTCGTCAGTCCTGCTGAAATCGACGATGCTGAATACCCAGATGCCCAGACACAGGACCAAGACGAGCACGGGCAGCCAGGCCGTGACGAGCGTCGTATTCATGTGACCAGTATGGTTCCTGCATCACCTGCCTGACAGGGCGGAAGCTTCTACGAGATGAGTCCGCCGACAGCCACCCAGTACGGCGCCGCATTCGGGGGCTGAACGCTCGTGCCCTCACCTGACTCAGGAGGTGCATGCTCGCAGGGCTCGCACCCCTTTGGAGGGCGTCCGCTGGCGCGGCCGGCTGTGGGGTCCAGGGTGCGCCGTCGCAGTGCTCCGGCCCGCCCTGGCCCGTCTACAACGACGGCCGCAAAGCCGCGCTGGACCTGCGAATGGTCGGCATCGAACCCGAATCCGGGACGAAGCTGGACCAGGTTGTCGCCAAGACCCTGAAAGTCTGGGAAGAGAACCGGGAGAACGAATACGAAACCAGCTTCGAATCCGGAACCCTCTCGGCCAACAAGGGTGCACTGCAGATCATCTTCTGTGACCTCAGCACGCCTTCGAAGAACACCGGTGCAGACGGCAAACCGGCCTGGACCGCCTACCAGCAGATCAAGGACCAGCTCGTCGCCGGCGGCATCCAGGCAGAGCAGATCCGGTTCATCCAGGACTCACCCAAGCCCGACCAAAAAGCCCAGCTGTTCGCCCAATGCCGCACCGGCGAAGTAGCCGTGCTGATCGGCTCCACCGCCATGATGGGAACCGGCACCAACGTCCAGCTCCGCGCCAAAGCGGTCCACCACGTCACATGTCCCTGGCGGCCGGCTGATCTGACTCAGCGCGACGGGCGAATCATCCGCCAAGGCAACGCCAACGCGGAGGTCCACAACTTCCAGTACGCCACGGTCGGCAGCTATGACAGTGCCGCTTGGGATGGGATCCAGCGCAAGGCCACCATGATCCAGCAGGTTCTCCGCGGACGACTCGATATCCGCGAGATCGAGGACGTTGGAGACCTTGCCCTCAACGCCGCACAGATCAAGGCAGCGACCAGCGGCAACCCGCTGGTGATGGAGAAGATTGAGGCCGACGCCGCCCGGACCAAACTCGAACGGCTCAAACGAGCCCACGAGAAAGGACAGAGCACCCTCTCCTGGACACGGGCCGCGGCCGAAACCAGCATCACCAAAGCCGAAAGCAAGCTGCCCGCATTGCAGGCCGCTCTCCCGCGCATCACCCCGACCGCGGGGGAGGCCTTCACCGCGACCATCGACGGCAAGAGCTACACCAAACGTCCGGAGGCCGTCACGGCTATCTCTGAATGGGTCCGTACCCACACACCGGAGTACGGAAATTACTACCGCCAAAGACAGGACCACGGCACGATGGCCACCCTCGGCGGCCACGAGCTGCAGGTCCGAAACGCGGCCGACGACTCAAGGCTCGGCTCTTACCAGGACCTCGCTGTCACCCTCAAAGACGTGCCGGCACCACCGCTTGTCTTTACCCGACTGGAGCTGTTGGAAGGAAGTGCCGGGATCATCACCCGGCTGGAAAACAAAGTAGCGGGGCTTCCCGATTACGAAGCCCAGCTGCGCCAAACCATCACGGACAAACAGGCGGTGCTTGCCGACGTCGAGAGCCAGGCCGGGAAACCGTTCAAGTACGAGGCCAAACTTGTCACCGCCCGCGCGAAGTGCGCGGAACTGGACGGGAAGCTCAGGGCCTCCATTGAGCCACCGAAGCAGAACTCCGCCGACGCGCCTGACGTTGCGGATGTCGTCGATCCTGCACTGGCACGATTTAGAAAGCTTCACGACGCCAGCTTCCCTACAGGCCCCAGCCCCAGCCGGCCATCACCGGCGTCAACCCAGGCGCCTTCAACCAGACACCCACACCGCGAGAGAAGCGGAGGGCTGGAACGATAGATCATCCGTCCGTCAAGAGCTGGGCTGGATGACTCCGGAAGCTCCACGGCGACTGGATCCCTCTGCCGCGGACATCGCGCCAGGGACGAACTGCAACACCGGAACGAGGTGGACTGAGAATGCCGAAACGGACAGAGGACGTGAACGAGGAACCTGCGCCGACGACGGTACCGGTGTTCCCCAGGATGCTGACCCTAGAACAAGTTCAGGAGGTCCTGAACGTCAAAAGTGCACTGGTCTATTCGCTCGTTCGCAGCGGTGAGCTCCCCGCCGGGCAGTTCGGTGGACGGGGTGTGTGGAGGGTCCGGGAAAGTGACCTCGCGGCGTACATCGAGGCAGCGTTCGCGAAGACCGCAGAGCGCATCGCGGCCGGTCAGATCAAGGATGACGACGTCACCGCGGAAGACTAAATGAACACGGATACGACGAAGGCCGGCACCTCGAAAAGGTGCCGGCCTTCGTCGTATCTGCCCACCGGAGCCGCATCTGGTCTATGGCTGAAAAGAGCCAGCCAGAGCGCTATGCCGACGCCGGAAGCGGCATGTCTTGGACCATGGGAAACGTTGCCGTTGGTGACCGGCCAGTTTTCAGGCTGTGCATGGCCGCCGGTCCCGCTGGTGAGGTGCGAGTCAGAGGTTCCCTGGCGGTTGTGTACAGCCGGTCAGCTGGGTCCCGTCGTCCCCATGGGCACGGGAAAAGCAGCGGAGCGATTGGGCTTTTGCCGTGCCCATGGGGTCGAGGGGCTACTACTCAGGTCCGCCGGCAACCAGGACGGACTCCTGCGTGGTTTTCCGGCCACGCGGACGCCCGCCGGCCTTCTTGGCCGGAGCGTCCAGCCCGAAGCCCCGCAGGTCCGATTCGGTCCAGTCTGCGCGCAACGCTGCCTGATAGTCCTTGGCGTACTTTTGTTCTGCTGCGGCAAGCAGCTGGGCAGCCTCCTGGACCTCAACTCCGCTGGCGGCGGCCCTCTTGACGGCGTTCACTTTGGTGTCCCTGGCGGCGTCGATCTTCGCGGCGGCTTTGGCAGCAATGTCGTTGATATCCATACCCAAACCCTACCGGCCATCACCGACACCCGAAAGCAGGTTTTCGGCGACCAAGCGCGAGAGGCGAAAATACCCGCGAAGGAGACCGTTCGGAGCAAGCTATACATTTACACGGGTGTAAGTGGCTTGTCGCGCTCGACACTGGCGGTCGGGTGCGGCACACTGGTCAGTGTGGTCCCCGGTTCGGGGTCGCTGCGCTGGGCCGTTGAAGGGATGGATTGAATGTCGGATGAGGGATTCACTCACCGTTTCAATCTGTCGCGCCGACGTCGGGAGAACACTCCCGCCGGCAGCAAGAAGCGCCGTGACCTGTGGGTCACTGTTGAAGAGGAAGCCGCGCTTGTCGCGAGGGCTGAGCGGGAGAAGGTGACCGTCCCGAACCTGCTGATTACTTCGGCATTGTCCGAGGCCCAGGAGACGACTACCGAACGGCGTGCCGCCATTGCGGAACTGATGTCGCTGCACAATCTCCTGGCCCGTTCTTCAAACAACATCAACCAGCTCGCACGCCAGGCCAACGCAACGAGCGAGTTCCCCGCCGAGGCGCACGAAGCCCTGAAGCACATCCGCTCCGTTGCCATGCGGATCGACCGCACCATTGAGGGGCTGATGTAGGGATGATTCCGAACATCACCCGCGGTTCGCGCATGGGCGGGCTCATGGTTTACCTAGCGTCGACGGATGCCAACAAGACCAAGAACGCCCACTCCGATCCGCACCTGGTAGCAGGAGACGCTGCGATCATGGCGTGGTACGACGACGGTGTCCTGGACCGTGCCGATGCGCTTGCAATTGCCAAGCATCTTGACCAGCCGCGCAGGGCATATGGCATATCGGTTCAGATCAAGGACATGCAGTGGGACGCGGCCAAGAAGGAGCGGATCCACGTCGGATACAAGGACGCCAGCGTGTGGCACTGCTCGCTGAGTCTTCGCGCCGAAGAGGGCGCCCTGACGGATCAGCAGTGGGGCGATATCGCGAACGATTTCGTGGACTCCATGGGCTTCACCGAAAGCAGCGGTAAGGCCCGCTGCCGTTGGGTTGCGGTCAACCACGGCACGAGTGAGAACGGCAACCACCACATCCACTTGGCCGTTTCCCTGGTCCGCGAAGACGGCACCAAGGCATCCACCCACGGCGACTACAAGAGGGCTCAGGAATCGTGCCGTGAGCTGGAGGTTAAGTACGGGCTGGAACAGCTCTCCACCGTGCACGCCACCCGCGGCTACGACCGGGCCGAGAAAGCCACCGCTGTCCGGGACGAGCGGGAAATGCACCGCTCCTCTTTGGCCCGGAAGGTCCGCGCCAGCGCCAGCTCCTCGGCGACCGAGGGTGAGTTCGTTCGGCGGTCACGCGACACCGGCATGCTGGTCCGGCCGCGCTATGCGAAGAACACCACCGACGTCGTCGTTGGGTACTCCGTAGCCGAACGCCCGAAACAGGGCGAGCGGCCTATCTGGTTCGGCGGCGGCACCCTCGCCTCCGACCTGAAGCTTGGTGCTTTGCGTGAAGAGTGGATGGACTCGCCGCACCTGGCAACCGAGGCCGCAGCGGAATGGAACGCAGCGGCCCGCAACAGGCGCACCGTGTCCAGGACCGGCCCCGAAAACGGAACACCCCCGGCGGAAATGTGGGTCGAATACACGCGGAACGCGACCGCACTGGTTGAGCAGCTGCGCATACTACCCCGGGATGATCACGCCACCTGGGCGAAAGCAGCAAGGGAAGTATCCGGCGCGTTCGCGGCATGGTCCCACCGGCTCGAACCGACGCCGGGTCCGCTGGCGGCCACCGCCGCTGAACTGTCCCGCACCGCCCAGCTCCGGGCACCACGGCAGCACAGCAAGCCTGTCGGTCTGCCGTCCATTGCCGGCACTGCCATGTTGTTCATGGCCGCGTCCAGCAAGAGCAAGACGGCCGCACAATCGGCGCTCATGCTGCAGCTGGTGAACACTGCCTTCGCCATCCACGAAATGCACCAACAGTCCGGACGTACCCGTGAAGCGCAGCGGCTCCGGGCCGTCGTCACAGAGCAGCTGAAACCGTTCGCGGCGACCATGCCCCGCCCGGTCTCCGTCGGTGCGCCGGAACAGGCAGCGGCAACGAACTCCGTAGAACTTGGACTGCGCGGCATGGCGCCCATCCGTCCAGGGTCAGCGGTACCGAGCACACCAACGCCGGCCAAAACCCACCAGCACACGGGCCGGGATTCCGGCCCCGTACTTGACCGATAGAGACCACCACCAACTGCAAGGGGAGCACGATGAGTGAATCAGACGGAATGGACGAACTGCTGGACGGCGGAATGCGGCAGTCCCTGATGATCGCGTCCCGCATTGCCGAGACGCTGGCCCGTCGCCGGCAGGAATCCCAACGGCAGCAGGAACACCAGGATGCCCAGGCAGCGCACGAAGCGCAGGCCCGCCTCACGGCAGACCGCAGTGCGGCGCACGCGGCGCTGGCGCCGGTAAATAAGGACCAGTGGTGGGACAAGGCCCAGCCCCACGACATCGCCACGGCACACGCCGTCGCTGAAGGCTGGAAAGACCACGACCCGACCGCCCTGGCAGCCTCGGAAAAGATCCGGCAGGAAGTCTTCACGCGCTACGGTATCGACACCCGCGAGGCCGGCAAGGACTCTGGATACCTGGAGTCAGATGTCCAGAATGCCGCGACGGACAAGGCCCGGCAGGACGCACTGGACCGCAGCCAGGAAGAGGCACGCGCGGCGGCCGCCGAACAGGAGAAGGCCATGGGCCTGCTCGCTGCTGCCCGTGCCGAAGAACTCCGCGCCCAGGCCGCGACACTTGCACCGGAAATGGAACGCCTCCAGGTGCCAGCCGAATACCTGGCCAACCCCGAGCTGGCCCAGGCATTGCAGATTGCACACACCGCCAAGACGCCCGCAGCAGTGGCGGCCGCGGACGCCACCGTGCAGGAACGCCTGTTCCTCATCGGCAAGGACGGCATCAACGGCCCCGACATCGACCAGCTCCGCAAAGAGACCACAGCGAACGTCAACGGCGCCGGAGATTCACACTTCGAGGATCCCGCGTTCGTCCAAGCCGCCAAGGACATGCACGAAGCCAAACTCCTGGCAGAGGGAGGCTTCACGGGGTCCGAACGGACGCCCGTGGAACAGCGGTACGAACGAGCCGAAAAGGAACTCTTCGCCCGCATGGAAAGCGTCGGCCGCGAGATCGAGAACCGCGTCACCGGCAACCTCAGCCGCCGCCTCAAAGACCAGGGCCTCAAAACGGAAAGCACGTCAGCAACCGACTACGGCTCAGCGGAACGCCAGGAAGCTTTCGCCGCATCCCTCGTAAGTACCGGAGCTAACGAAACCCAAGTCCGAGGACGCGCCGCCGCAGAACGCAGCGAGGGCACACACCCCAGCGCAGCCGTCACCATGGGCAAGGGCGCAGCAAAGGCCAAGAAGACCCGCACAGGGTCAGCCGTGGGCGCGGAACGGACCAAGAGCGGCCCCGCCCGCTAGATGAAGCCCACTGAGGCTACTGAGGTGTAGTAGTACCTCCCACACCGAGCCCTGGCTGTGTCAAGTCTTTTTGGCCCCGGCGGGACGGTCATATCTGGCCCCGCCCGGATTGCTTTCTAATGCTGGAATGTTCGGCATCCTCGCGGCTTCATTTCGGGCGGCAACGCGGTTGTGCTGAGCGCGCAGGACCTGCCAGTAATACATCGCGGAGGCGTGCGGAGCCCTCGACCCTGTTGATGGAAATGCGGGACATCCACTTATTCGTCCCACCGGAGCAGAGATGAGGCCTCTTCCACCGTGGGTGGAAGAGGCCTCATTTTGTCATGACGGGATCAGTGTCCGGCGCCGAGCTTGCCGCCGAGACGTTCGCGCATGAGGATGCTGGCATCGTTGAGACCGACGATCTTCACGTCCTTGCCGTGGTGGTGGTATTTCTCGGTGATGGCGTCCAGGGCAGCAATGGTGGAAGCGTCCCAAAGGTGGGAGGCGTGCATGTCGATGACGACGTGTTCGGGGTCCAGGGCGTATTCGAACTGCGTGTAGAGGTCGTTGGAGGAGGCGAAGAACAGCTCCCCGTCCACGACGTAGGTGGCAGTTTCGTGGCCGCCGATGGTCTTGACGGACCGTTCGACGGTGACGAAGTGGGCGACCCGGCGGGCGAACATCACCATCGCGACGAGCACACCGACGCCGACGCCGATCGCCAGGTTGTGGGTGGCGACGGTGACGATGACGGTGGCGAGCATGACAGTGGTTTCGCTTTTGGGCATCATCTTCAGGGTCCGTGGGTGGATGCTGTGCCAGTCGAAGGTGGCCACGGAGACGAAGATCATCACGGCGACCAGGGCTGCCATGGGGATCACCGAGACGATGCCGCCCAGGACCACGACGAGGATGAGCAGGAAGATGCCGGCGAGGAAGGTGGAGATCCGGGTCCGGGCGCCGGAGGCCTTGACGTTGATCATGGTCTGGCCGATCATCGCGCAGCCACCCATGCCGCCGAAGAAGCCGGTGACGATGTTGGCCACGCCTTGGCCCCAGGCCTCGCGGGTCTTGTGGGAGCGGGTATCGGTGACATCGTCCACGAGCTTGGCCGTCATGAGCGATTCAAGAAGCCCCACGAAGGCCATGGCCAGGGCGAAGGGGAAAATGACCTGCAGGGTTTCGAGGCTGAACGGCACGTTCGGGATGAACAGGGCCGGCAAGGAATCGGGCAGCTCGCCCTTGTCGCCCACGGCCGGAACCGCGACACTGGCGAACACGGTGATGAGGGTCAGGACCACGATCGCGACGAGCGGTGCCGGGACGGCCTTGGTCAGCTTCGGCAGGCCGAAGACAATGACCAGGCCCAGGGCCACGAGCGGGTAGACCAGCCACGGAACACCCAGCAGCTCCGGGACCTGGGACATGAAGATCAGGATGGCCAGGGCGTTGACGAAGCCCACCATGACCGAGCGCGGAATGAACCGCATGAGCTTCGCGACCCCGGACAAGCCCAGGATGACCTGGAAGACACCGGCGAGGATGACGGCGGCGACGAAGTAGTCCACACCGTGGGACTTCACCAGCGGGGCAATCACGAGGGCGATCGCACCGGTGGCCGCGGAAATCATGGCCGGGCGGCCGCCCACGAAGGCGATGGTGACGGCCATCGTGAAGGAGGCAAAGAGCCCGATCCGCGGGTCGACGCCGGCGATGATCGAGAAAGCGATGGCCTCCGGGATCAGGGCCAGGGCCACGACAAGGCCGGCGAGGACCTCGGTCTTGAGCCGGCGCGGTGACATCAGGGTGCCCCGGACCGATTGCAGCTGTTCGGGGGTGAACGCCGGCGGGTGTTCGGCTTTTGTGACGGCCATTGCTGGCTCCGTTCATGGTCAAGAAGACGCGCGTCTGCGGCTTCGTTTTTGCTAATGAATGAGGGGGCGCAGCGCCGCGCCGGGAAGAGGGGGAATTAGTCTTGAAGGTCTCACCCCACTACCTAAACCCTACCCTAACGTGATGGTAGGGTTTAAATCAGAACAGGACGGAGGCGATGATGACGGCTAAGACCAGCAGCAACAACACCATGCACATCGGGGAAGTCGCCGAGCGGACGGGTCTGTCCCTGCGGACCATCCGCCACTACGACGACGTCGGGCTCCTCCCTGCAACAGCGCGGACCGACGGCGGCTTCAGGGTGTTCTCCGAAGATGATTTCGAACGCCTCATGATCATCAAGCAGATGAAACCCCTGGGTTTCTCGCTCGAGGAGATGGCTGAAATCCTCGCCCTCCTTGCGGCCCCGGGAGACGCCGCCCCTGAACGATCAGGGACGCTGGCCGAATTCCTGGAGAGGGCCGTCCACCAGCGGGCCAAGATGGCCCGGAACCTCGCCCAGGCGGATGAGTTCATTCAAAGGCTTAGCGGCCGATCCTGAATAGTTGTGCGTGCCGGGCGTGAGTGACTCCTCTTCCCGGCATGCACCGCAGGGCGGGACAGGAAGCTCGGGACCGGTAACCAGGCTCAGCGGAGCTTCCCGTCCTCAGATGGAGGCCAAGGTGGCCCTTTGTGCGGCCCGCCTAACGGGTCTGTTGGGCTTTGGTGTGATCGAGCCGGTAGGAGTCGGTGCCGGTTTCGATGATGGACCCGTTGAAGGTGAGGCGGTCCACGATGGCCGCGCAGAGGCGTGGGTCTGAGTGTCCGCTCACCCCCGAACCCTGTCCGGGATGAGCTGGCGCCGGAAGAGAAGGACCATGACAACCGCGGCGAAGGAAAGGACGGCGCTGAAGAAGAACGGCGCGCTGGGTCCCATGCCGTCCCACAGTTGTCCGGCGATCAGGCCGGCAGGCAGTGCGGCGACGCCCACGACGGCGTTGTAGACGCCATAGGCCCTGCCCCGCCCGTCCTGGCCGACGACGTCGGCGATCAAGGCCCGGGAAACACCTTCGGTGACGGCATAGAAGACACCGTAGAAGGCGAACAGGGGCCACACCTGCCACGCTGAGTCGGCCACAGCGAAGCCCAGGTAGCAGAGCCCGTACACCGTCCAACCGATGGTAATCAGCGGGAGCCGGCCAATCCTGTCGGAGAGAATTCCGGCCGGAAGCGCGAGTGCGCCGTAGATGATGTTCAGGACTGCGTAGGCCAAGGGAATGGCGATGACGCTCAAGCCCAGGTTCTGGGATCGAAGAATCAGGAACGCGTCGGAAGAGTTGGCGATGGCGAAGACGCCTGCGATTGCAGTGAAGAGGTAGAAGGATCGGGGAAGGGGGACGCGGACGGCGTGCGGGTCCCGTGCGGCCCGTTTCGTCTCCTTCACCCCGAACTGGATGATCGCGATGGTGATGAGCAGGACCAGCGCTGAGAGGACGAGCAGCCAGCGGTAGTAGTCCCCCGGGGCCACATTTTGTTGCACGAAGATCAGCAGCAGCCCGCTCAGGATGAGCGGGCCCAGCGCCGATCCGAAGGTGTCGAGCATGCGGGCCACCCCGAAGCTGCGGCCCCTGCTCGTCGATCCGGCGGCGTTTGCGACCAGGACGTCTTTGGGCGGGTCCTTGATGCCCTTGCCTATCCCGTCCATGAAACGCAGTCCGTAGACCGCCAGCGGGGCATGCACGAATGCCAGGCCGGCCCGGCCCGCCATCGAGAGGGCATATCCGGCGGTCACCAGGGGCTTCTGGCGTGGGATTCTGTCCGAAATCCTGCCCGCGATGATCTTGAATCCGCTGGAGGCGGCGGTGACGAGTCCCTCAGCAACACCGATCACCGTTCTGTCCATTCCCAGGACCTGACTCAAGTACAGCGGCAGGATCGGGATGACCATGTCCTGGCTGACACCGCCGAAGAAGCTGGCAAACCCAACGGCAAGAACTGTCCGCTGGGCCGCCTTGGTGTTCTCCGGCGAGGGTTCCGACTCCGCATCGGATTCGACGTCGACGACGGGTTGGTCGTGCTCAAGGGGTTCCTCTGTCACGGCAACGCCCCCACCATGCCGGCCACGGCGAGGCCTGCGGCCGCGGCGCCAACCGCTGCGGCGGCGGTGCCGATTCCGTTCAGGAGTGCCAGCCCGGTGCGTCGGGACTGGATGAGCCGGACGGTTTCGAAGCTGGCGGTGCTGAAGGTGGTGTAGCCGCCCAGGAACCCGCTGCCGGCGACGGCCTGAAGCTCGACGGGTGCGGCGTGGACGATCACGGCCCCGGCGACCAGTCCCAGCAGGAAGGAGCCGGTAACGTTGATGGCGATGGTCCCGACGGGCAGGGCGGTACGGAGCTTGGAGCGGACGAGCCCGTCGACGACGAAGCGGGTCCCGGCGCCGAGGCCGCCGGCGAGACCGAGAAAAAGAATGGTCAGAACGTTCACCGGCCGTTCTCCTTGCTGTCGGGGCGAAGGGTCGCATCCCACCGCCGGGCGGTCATCCTGGCGTGATGGCCGGCGGCAGCGCGGATCCCGGCCACTGATGCCACCGCCCCGCCAAACAGCGTAGCGGCGACATAGACCGAGGCATCGATGGTCCGCCCGGCGCCGAGCAGGGTGTTCGTTTCCAGGGCCAGGGTGCTGTAGGTGGTGAAGGCCCCCATAAAGCCGGTCCCGGCGAGCAGGCGAATCACCCTCAGCCGCCCGGCATCCGGCCCCCGACGGACCAGGGCCTCCAGCAGAACGCCGAGCAGGAACGCCCCGGTCAGGTTAATAATCAGTGTGGGCAGCGGCCACCCTCCGGGTGCGGGCAGGACAGTGCTGAGACCGTAACGGGCCAGGGTTCCGAACACGCCTCCGGTGATGACGACCAGCACAAGCCCGGGGTGCAGGTGCACCGGACGGTGGGCGCGGACCTCTCCGAGCGTCCCGATGTCGGTCTCTGTGAGGTCATTGTCGATGGGCAGTCGAGGTAGGTCGGCCTCAGCGGCTTCGTCCGTTTCGATCTCTGCGGTTGCCTCGGGGACGGGCCGTTCCATCAGTGGCCCTCCTGCCGGTGGTGCCGGGTGTGCGGGGCGAGCGGAACGACCAGCACGGGCCGGTGCTGACGGTGCGTGAGGTGGACGGCGACCGAGCCGACCAGCAACTCCTCGAACCGGGCTCCGAGTCCGCGTTCGCGGGTGCCGACAACAATGACGGACGCCTCCGTGGACTCGGCCAACCGTCCCAGCGCCCTGGCCGGGTCACCGGCCAGGGTCACGAAGGACCATCCGATCCCGGTTCCGTCCAGGGCCTCCTGTAGGCGCTCCTTGATGGCGGCGCTGATGCCCTCGATGTCGTCATCGATCCCGTCCGGATCAATCGGCAACGCCTCGACCCTGCCGTCCGGCTCGGCCAGGTAGCTGGTGACATCCACATACGCGCAGATCAGCTTCACGTTCAGGCTGTAGGCCAGTTCCGCCGCCCGGTGGGCGACGGCCAGGGGCTGCCCGGGTACCACCCCCATCAGCACGGGCCCGGTGATCTTTCGCGGGACATAGGCGATGGGCCCGGTGGCGGGCCGGACCACGTTCTCTGGCTCATGCATGGACATCCCCTCTCATGTGGCGTCGGCGGCGTTGAGGAAAGTTCCCGTGGGCCCGTAGGGCAGCGAGGGGTCTTCATCGGTGATCTCCAGGAGGCGGTTGTATTTGGCAACGCGTTCCCCGCGGGCCGGCGCCCCGGATTTGAGCTGCCCGCAACCTGATCCCACGACGAGATCCGCGACGAAAGTATCATCGGTTTCCCCGGACCGGTGCGAGACCATCGCCCCGAAACCTCCCTCACTGGCGGCCGTGAGCGTGTCGAAGGTTTCGCTCACGGTCCCGGCCTGGTTGGGTTTGATCAGCACCGCTGTCGCAGATGCGGTCCGGATACCCTCCCGGACCCTGTCCGCTGAGGTGACAAACAGGTCATCCCCGACCACCTGCACCCGGCTCCCGAGGGCCGCCGTCAGCGCCGGCCACCCCTCGGTGTCCTCTTCGGCCAGGGGGTCCTCCAGGCTCCAGATCGGGTAGTCGGTGATGAGCTTGTCGTAGTAGGAGATCATCTGCTCGGGAGTGTAGGCCTTGCCGGCGACCGTGTAGCTCCCGTCCGCGTAGAAGGAATTCGCGGCCGGGTCCAGAGCGATCGCGATCCCGTGCCGTCCAGGAGTGTAGCCGGCATCCTCGATGGCGGCCACGATGAGATCCAGGGCTTCCTCAGGGCGAGCGATGTCAGGGGCGTACCCGCCTTCGTCGCCCAGCCCGGTCGCAAGGCCCTGTTTGCGCAGCCGCCGGGACAGGGCGTGGTAAACATCCGATCCCCAGCGGACCCCGTCGGCGAACGTTGGCGCCCCGGCGGGGGCGATCATGAATTCCTGGAACTCCAGCGGGTTCGCCGCATGCTCCCCGCCGTTCAGGACATTGAAGTGCGGAACCGGAAGCCGCCCGGCCCGCCCCAAGGTCTGGCCGATCCAGACGTGCAACGGAGTTCCGGCTGCGGCCGCGAACGCCCGGGCTGCGGCCATGGACACCGCGACGATCGCGTTCGCCCCCAGCCGGGAGCGTCCCGGAGTACCGTCCAGGGACACGAGAGCGTGGTCCAGATCCGAGAGACTTGCCCAGCTCCGCGAGGTCAATAGCTCGGTGATTTCGGTCCGAACATTGGTGACGACTTTCTGCACGCCCCGGCCGGAGTATTCCTGGCCGCCGTCGCGCAGTTCGACAGCTTCGTGTGCGCCGGTGGAGGCTCCGGACGGCGCGGAAGCGACCGACACAGTGCCGTCCGCTGCCGTGAGCCAGACCTTGACCGTGGGATAGCCGCGGGAGTCCAGAATCTGCAGGGCGCGCACCCCGGTGATCTGAAGTTCATTCATGATGTTTTTCTCCATTTCCTCGTCTTCATCTCAGGTCCCGCCGGCGGCAGCGACCAAGGCGGCGGCGGTCCGCGCCGCCAGCGGATTCAGATACTCCCCGCGCCGCACCAGGGGCGCCAGGTCCCGGGTGAAACGGTAGAGCAACGGGTGACCGGTGGGAACGTTCAGCGCCTCGACCTCGGCATGGGAGAGCCCGTCCAGGACGAAGCACAGTGCCCGTAGGGAGTTCCCGTGGCCGATCACCAGCACGTCGTCCCCGGCCCGAAGCCGTGTCCGGAGATGCTGGTGCCAGAAGATCCGGACGCGCTTGACCACTCCGCACAACGATTCGGTAGGCAGGAGAGCTTCCGGGGGCAGCCCTGCTAAGGCCGGGCTGCGCCGGAGTGCGGCCAACTGGGCCGATGACATCGGCGGGGGCGCGCCGTAGTAGGAGCGCCGCCAGAAACGGAAGACCTCCGGCCCGAGCTCAGTCAGAAGTTCCTGCCGCAATCCTCCGGTGAGGGAGCCGTAACTTCGCTCGTTCAACTCCCAGGCAGGTATGACCGGGACGTCCGGGCGTCCCAGCACATCCAGGACGATGCGGGCGGTTTCCCGGGCGCGGGACAGGGTGGAGGTGTAGACGGCGCCGGGAGAAAAAGAAGCGGAGGCTAACAGCGCTCCGGCCCTGGCGGCTTCGTCTTGACCGGCAAGGGTCAGCGCCGGGTCCAGGAGACCGGTGAACCGGTCCTGGGCGTTCAGGACGCTCTGGCCGTGGCGGAGCAGGACGAGGGAGCCGGGTGCGGGCATAGATAACCTACCTTCGTATCAGCAAAGGTAGGAACCATTAGCCAGGAGGCGGTTCGAACAACCGCACCTTCAGTGCGGGCTGTTCCGGCGGGATCCATCACCGTGAACAGAGACTACAGGCACAGACGCCAGCCACGCCATAATATGACACGGTCATTCGCCGTGTTCGGTTTCCGCTCGCCCGGTCCTGGGTTCAGCGGGTTTCGGCTCTTCCGCCAAATACAGCGGCAGGCCCCAGCCGGCGAAAAACCCGATCGCTTCGATCCAGGACACGTTCTCCTCGGCCCCGACCGGCGCCCCGTAGTCGGTCATGGAGTCGGTCAGGTTCCGCATCCGTCCCCTGACTTCCCGTAAACGCAAGGCCACCGCATGCCGCAGTTGATCCGGCAGCGGGCGTCGTTCCGCCAGATGGAAACGACACAACATCGCCGGATCACCGTCTCCCTCCGCTCTGCCGGGATCACAGACCGGGCAAACCCGGTTCCGCCAGATTGGCTGCGTTTCCCTGCACCAGGCCGTCACGTGTGCCAGGCCGTTCGCTTCAACGGTGAGGGCTTCGGTGTTGGAGTTCGCGTAACCCATCCGCAGACCGGGCAGGGACGGGGAGGCCATGTCCTGGCAGATCCGGCACGGCCCGACCGGGAGAAGCACCTCATCAGGGTGACGGTGCAGCAGCGAACTCTTCTGGTCCAGTCCGTGGGCGACATGTTCCAGGAGATCCTCATACAAAACTGTGACGTCGAAGGGCTGGTGCCCGCCGCGTACCCCGGCGCCTTCCTGCCAGAGCTCGACCTCCACCACGGCATACGCCCAGGTGTGGCGGGGACACAACCCGAGCGAGGCGCGCAACAACCGGCGCATGCTCCCGTCCATGATGTCCCCATGGATGAAAGACCAGAGCTGCCGCACCTCCTCCGCGGACAGTTCCAGCGGACCCACCGGCACCAATACACCTGTCAGCCGGTCCCGCTCACCAGTCTCCGGGCCTCCGGGCCCGTTCCCATTTCCAGCCATGACTAATCGCCTGCCCTTCACAATCGGGGCAGGACCCATCAGCCACCTCGGCGGTCCGAACCGGCAAATCACCGGCCCCGGCGGGATCCATCACCGTTACAACAAGGCTAAACCCGCGGCCCCTCTGCTCGGGGCTACATGCCGACTCTTGGTTCGGTCACTGTCGTACCTCGCCGGAGCCTCACTGAGCTTTTCGACCGTCAAATCAGTACCGTCGAGTCATGAACTTTGAAACCACGGCGATTCCACTGAGCGCCCCCAAGGCCATCCGCGACCACCACTTAAGTGGCACTGGATTCGTCATCCAGATGAACGGTCAGACATACGTAGCGATGACTGCCCACCTTGCCACTGGCACAGAGTCCATAACCGATGACTCGTCACCGTGGCGGGAGGCAAATGTGACGCCATCGAAGTCTGTCATCTCGTAGGGCCAGGCCGCGACGGCCTGGGTCAGGCGCCGGGGACGGGCGTCCTTCAGTGCGGCGGCGTCAAAGTCAGCCAGGCCTAGGCTCAGGGCCAGGCCGACGAAGTGCGGGTACAGGGCCGCGACGCTGCCCGAGGCGGTCACCGCGCAGTAGCGGCCGGACAGCTCGGCGGACGCGGCAGTCCGCACTTCCAGCCACTCCCTGGGGACCTGTCCCGGGGCGATGGTGGGGTGCAGGACCTTGTCCTCGTCGTCCTCGATGATCTCGTCCAGCTCCAGGCTCAGCCGTGCATCCTTGCGGAAGTGCGCCAGAACCTCCAGCAGGCACGCCAGCAGGGAGGAGCCGGCGTAGATGGTGCGGAAGTTGCCGTGCAGGTCATCCCACCGTCCCGGGAACCGTCCATCGGTGGCCCACTCCCAGCCGCTCCAGGCCCACGGTTCCGGGCGAAACCCGACACGCCAGACCCGGCCGGCGGCCCCGGCCGCGGTCAATTACGCAGAAACCACCGGTCAGCCCGCGGCCGCGAATGCACGGGCTGCTGCCAGCACCTGCGGGCCTGCGTCGTCCAGCTGGCCTTCGCGAAGCAGGCGGGCCGGCGGGACATCCTCGAGCTGCGGGTTCATGCCCTGGAACCAGGCCTGCACCACGGCCCGGGAATCACGCTCCGCGAGCAGAGCAGCCACGTGGTAAGCGGTGCGGAGCCGGTGCATCACGTCGGCGGAAGGTTTCCGTTCCCCGTCCGCCCATTGCCGGACGGCCCGGGTTTCCTTCACGGAACCGATGTAAGCGACCAGTTTCGCTCCCAGCAGGTCCCTCAGATCCCGGACCAGCACGTCATCGGGCAGCCGGATGGAACCCTGGTGCGCCTTCAGCCCGCCGCGGGCGCCTGTCACTGCAGTCATGGTTCATATTCCCACGAAAACACAGGTCGGATCAATACCCAGATCCCACCCTGAATCACACCCAATAAAGCCGATATCGATGATTTCGTCAAGCTGTCCATGCTCGGTCGGCGGCAATGCATTCGGGACCTTTATCTGACCTCAAGTCAGTTCGCCTAGAAGTTCAGTTACTGGCGCTGGCCCAACTGCATCTCTAAGTCGAGTTCCTTTGGCTTCACGTTCCGTGTGGCCCGGCCGAGCAATAGCGCTGGGCGGGCCCAGCCGCTGAGGGCTGCAGGTTCTACTGCGGATTCTTTCGCAGGTACTGGCCGAGGCCGGGTATGGCGAATGCGACTTTGCCGTGGCCGGTGGACTCGATGAGTCCTGCCGCCAACAGTCGTGTGCGGTACTTTGCGACGAGGGTCGGTCGCGATCCGGTCCGCTGGACGATGTCGCCGATGGTTGAGGGGCCCTCGTCCACTGCCATGGCGTGCAAGAACTCCAGGTCTTTCCCGGACGCCGTGGCGAGAGCGGCTTCAATCACCACACGTTCGTTGCGCCGTATCGCTGCTGCTATTGCCCGGTCGACCGTGCCGGATGAGAGGGAACCGTCATGGTTTTCCGCTTCCCTCCACAGGAAGTAGCCGACCAGCTGAATCAGGAAGGGGTACCCGCCGGTGGCGACGGCTGCCCGGTGTATCAGCTCCGGGGCGATGGTGATCCCGGCGGTGCCGAATGTTTCCGTGAACGACGTTTCGACATCGCGTATCGCAGCGGCATGCAGGTCTGTCTTGTCAGCCCGGCGAAGGAATGTCGCGACGCCCTCGTTCAGGAGGTCCGACACCGCGGAGGGAAGCCCGGCGAAGATCAGGGCGATCGGCAGCCGGTCCTGAATGAAATGTTGGACGTTCGCGGCCAACTGGGACAGTTCTGCCCGGTCGGCGGCATGGATCTCATCCACGGTGATCAGGAGCCCAGTTTTCCGATCATCCAAAAGCCTCAGGAGGTTCTCCCCAAGCTCGCGCCAATCGACTTGTCGTTCTGGCGAAAGTTGGGAAGTGACGCCAAAGCCTGCAACGGTAACCCCCGTGACGCGTCGTCGGGGGTCGGGCCCGTCACCGAGCTCTTCGGCCAGCCGTCGCATCTTCTCACCGATCCGGCCCATAAAGGCTCCGGTGGCGGTCTCGGAAACTACCGCCCACCCGTGTTCCCTGGCCAGATCATGGGCGGCACCCAGCATGACAGTCTTGCCGATCCCGCGCGCGCCGGTGAAGATGGACAGCAGGCCGGGGGCGCCGGAGCCCAGGTGAAGGCCGTACTCGAACTCGTCAAGCAGTCCCGCCCGGCCTATGACCTCGGGCGGGGTAGCTCCGGCAGTTGGGCGGAACGGATTTTCCACGGAAATCATGAAGCCAGCCTACAGGTGAATTTGGGTGAATTTGGTGAATTTAGACCGATAGGTGAATTTGGTGAACTGTGGTCCCTCATCCCGTGACGCTCGGACCCGTGGAGACGCTGCAGGAATTGCCGGCCGCACGTGAGATCGTCCCGGGACCAACCTGACGAACTCGCAATAGCTGCCCCTCCCTGGGAAGTCAGCTCGCACAGGCCCGGCGTTTCCACCTTTCACAAGAGGCCCCGCGAAGAGCAAAGGACAGTCACGATTTGCCCGGACACGTCCGCGCAGCCCCTGCGCCACAGGGACCGTGAAACGTGACAAGGAACCGGACACAGTCCGCCGCCTGAACGCCTGAGACGGGAAGAGATTGAACGAGAAAGGCACCACATCGTGACCGGACCCGACGCCACTGGCGACTGGCCCGGACGACTGCCACCGGAGGTCGAAGCCTTGATCCTGGAGACGGTGGAAATGATCCAGGAACTCGACGACACCGGCCTGCACGAGATGACACCGCTGTTCTATCAACACGGATATGAGCAATTAAGGATCTCGCTCCGGGATCTGCTCACAGTCCTCGGCCACGACCCCGACCTGACACCGCAGGAGTAGGTCTCCGGGTTCGCCGCCGGTGACAAGACTCAGGGTCATCACCATTCGTCCGGCTGCTGCTTGCCATCAAGGCCGCGAACGACGATTCCACCTCAGGGAATGCCCAACGACCGAAAAGTCATACCAAGGCGGTGTCCCGACCCGCGGCAGGGGAACAGCGAAGCAATGGTGTAGGTTGCATTTCCGTCAGATAAGAACGTTAGAGAAGAGAAACACGGCAGTGGCAACCGATTACGACGAAGTACGTTCCGACGTCAAGGAATCACAGGACCGATCCCTGGAGGCGCTGCAATCCGCCAACGCCCCGGATGCCAGAAGCGTCGTCCGGGACCTGGACGAGGCCGACGCGCTGGATGACGCGATGACCCCCGGCGGAGAGTTCGTCGCCGAAGAACTGACCGTTCAGGTGATTCCCCAGGCCGAGGATGAGTTCACCTGCTACTCCTGCTTCCTGGTAAGGCACCGTTCCCAGCTCGCACGCGAAAAGAACGGCCACTCGTACTGCATCGAATGTGAAGGCTAGCCAGAGTGCCGCTCCTCCCGCTACCCGAATCAACAGCAACCACATCAGCGTGAAGTAGCCGGAGTGTCGGGCATTGGGGGCGGGGCATTGAGTCAGCGGGCGTAAGGGGTAACCTGACCTTCTTCGTTGAAAGGTTCGAACCAGTACTCCAGTGCCATGGGTGCCAGGCGGAGCTGCCGGTTCAATCCTTCATCGTGCTGGAAGCCGTCGAGACTCCGGTCGTAAAGCATGTCGCTGTCGGTGTCTTCAAGGAGCCGGTCGGTAAGTGTGCCCCGCCAGTGCGGGTCAAGGTCCAGATCGTAGGTGTCTTCGGTGATCTCAATCTGGTCCAGGAGGCACCGGACGGCGAGCTCCTGGGCCACGCAACTGGGAGAGGTCCAGCCGTCGGTGAGTTTCAGGGTCATGTCAGCCGCCACCACCAGGAATCGCTGGGCGAAGAGTCCGTTGTACTTTTCCGCGTACTGCGGTGGCAGGCCCGAGAGAATCCAGGTGTCGTCGATGACTTCGCGCGTGACCGACCCTTTTTCATGCAGCGTGTGGACGTCCTCGAACAACTGATCGATGAGAACTACGGAGGCGTGCCAGATGGCCCCGGCCAGAAGGCGTGCCCGGCTCAAACTCCGCCGGCGGTCCTCTGCCGAAATCCCAGCCATCCATTCCATCGTTTCGGAGTCGACGCTGCCCAGGTCCTCGTCGGAGAAATCCCGGGGATCCGGAACATAGCCGAGGTCCTCCAGGCTCAGGCCTTGCAGGCGATCGGCGTCAGCGTCCAGCTCAGCAAGAATCAGCTCTTGTTCCCTGTCCATGCAGCAGATGCTATCGCGACTGCCATGCACGGCTCGCCTCAAGAGGATCCGCCGGCGCCGGTTGGTGGGCGGGCCGTTTTGGGCAAACGGCAAGGCTCGCACGGGGCGTCAACACGTAGCGGCTTTGCCGGACCAACTGCCATCGAGGACCGGCTTCGCAGACAGTGGGCGCCGGTAGACGCAAACGCCACGAACCATCCAGCTTCTCAGCCAGCGTTGCGAAGGCTGCGCTGGCTGCTACGGCGGCCCCGGGGCTTGCCTATTTCTGGGAAACACGTGTGGTTTGAGACGATGGCGCCATGAAACAGGACGATGGCAAGAACCCGAATGGACTGGAGTCAGTCCTGGAGCTGCGGGTGCTTCTTGTCGACAGTCATCCGGAGATCTGGCGTCAGCTGGAGGTCCGAGGCTCAACATCGCTGGATCAGATACACGCGGTCCTGCAGGTGGCCTTTGGCTGGGAGGATGCCCATCTGCACCGCTTTACCGACAGCGATCCCTTCGCGCCACTGCGGCCGATTGATGGGGAGCTACCTGAAGCATTGCAGTGGATCCCGCAGCAGTGGTGCGAGGAACCGGGGGACAGGGCTGAGGAGGATTGCTCGTTGGATCAACTTCTGGCGAGCGGATCGGGGACAGCGTTCTATGAGTACGATTTCGGCGACAGCTGGCTCCACCGGATCGAACTGATTTCCAGCCGCCCTGGGACGAAGACTACTCCGCCGGCGCGGCTGATCGGAGGAGCCCGGCGCGGCCCGCTTGAAGACTCCGGAGGCATGCCCGGGTTCGAGGAGATTCTGGACGCCCTGGCCGACCCTGCCCATGCTGAACACGTTGAACATTCGGCGTGGGTCACCGAGATTACCGGCGCCCAAGAGCCCTTTGATCCCGGCTTCCTGGACCTCGAGGCCGTAAACGAGGAGCTTATTCTGGTCCTGCAAAGCCGACCTGGCCCAACCCCCAAACCTGATCGGGCCTGAGGTATTGGTCAATAGCGGCGGTAGAGAAAGAGCGCCCTAAAGGCGGTGATCGAGACGATCAATGACCCTTTCGCTCCGTATGTCAGCTCAGCGCACGCGCGGGAAGCCTCCATTGTGGAATGGTGCCGTCAGGACCCAGCATGGAACTTGGCCATCAGCCGGCCGTTCTGACCCTCGGTTCCGGACCGGCTCACCGTGACACGATCGAGGTCACTGCGCCGACAAACATCGGCAACACAGCCAGCGACGCCAGGAGGAGCATGCCCCGCCCCGTCCAGAGGGCGGCCTGCGGATGCACTGACCGGGTGGCGGGAACGATCTTGGCCCAAGCCAGCACAAACAGCGCTCCGAGTCCGAGCACGAGGCCCGCCGGCGGGAAAAGGACCGCCGCCAGCAGCGGCAGATAGGACTTCCAGGTCTTTCTGGTAAAGGGTCGAAGATGGGCACTAACCTCCCCAGCCACCGCCGCGACGAGCGCACCGTGGAACACGGCGAGGGCCGCAAACAGGACAACCGCCAGCCAACCGGGTTCGACAATGTCGAAGTCAATGTTGTCTGGCCGCAACGGATCCACGGACGCTCCGAAGCCCAGAAGAAGCAGTACACCCAGTGCCGGACCCGACCATCGGCCGGCCGGTAGCCACCGGCGTATCAGCATGTATATGAATGCTGCTGCGAAGCCCGCCGGGAGGCCCGCGAATATCAACAAGGCCATCGTGCCCTCGACCGTGGGGATACCAACGATCGCCTGGGCCTCGGTAAGGCTTCCTTGCGCCGACGCCGGTGATGTGATGGCCAGGATGCGCATCGCAAGCCTTCCGCCGGGCCACGCAACCAGGAACGCCGACGCGACGGCGGCTACAGTGGCTACGTTCGCTCCCCAAAGGTAGCGACGGAACGCCGAAGCCGGAGTTTTCGATCCGGGCGCATGCCGGGCAAGAGCGGCCGGCGGTCGTACGGGACGGTCTCCAAAGGCCATGACCAGACCCGCACCGATAACCAGCAGCAACGTGCACGAAACCATGATCATCAGCGCCACGCCACCATCACCACCTACGAACCGTTGCAGTCATTGTGACCCGAAGACCAGACGTTTGCCAGGCTGGCGGGACGGCAGCTGCAGGCATGACCATCGGCGAAGGACGAGCAGCATCCCGGACCTGATGTCCCGCCACGGTGACCCCGGTGATCTGGTCTCCCGACGGACCAGATCGAGGTTGTCAGGAGAACCGTGCGCTCCCGCGCCACGATGCGGCTGGCGTGCCACCGGACCGGGGCCACGCTGAACGAAGCGGGCAGGGCGCCGGTCAAACGCGTGAGAAACCAACCGATACACCCTCAGACGGATGAATTCCACCCCGGATCCGGCTAACACCGGAGCAGGGGGCTGCCAGCGGCTGCGCCTGGATTCGCGTGGTGGCAACCCCCTAAAACGAAACACAACTTATTGGGCGCGTTCGCTGCGGGCCTAGCAACCCGGCCTATCACGGTGGGACGATGCGCTGAGGTGTACTACTGATGTGAGACACAGTTTGAAAGGATTGTGCCCATGTCTTCCCGTCCCAGTTATTCCGATGAGTTCAAGGCCGATGCCGTGAATCTCGTCATTTCCTCTGGCCGTTCGCCCGCCTCAGTTGCCCCCGAGCTGGGGATCTCCGTGACCGCCCTGAAGCGGTGGGTCCAGCTGTATCGGGAAGGAGAAGCCGGGGCCGGCGGCAAGCCTGATGATCCGGTGGATCCCGCAAAATACAAGGCGTTGGAGGCGCGGTTGCGGGAGCTGGAAAGGGAGAATGATTTCCTGAAAAAAGTTTCGGCGTTCTTCGCCAAAGAACAACGGTAGAGGACCTCTACCGGCTTGTTCAGGAGAAGAACGCCGAATTCCCTGTCACCTGGATGTGCGCCCAGCTGGGCATTCCGCGGGCCTCGTATTACCGCTGGCTGGACCACGAAGAATCACCGACGGCTGCCCGCCACCGGGAGCTGACCGGACTGGTCAAGGCGATGTTCGATTCTTCCGACGGGATCTTCGGCCATCGGATGGTCCACACCAAACTCGCCGCCACGGGTGTGGAGATTTCCGTGGGGACGGTCGCTGCCATCATGGCGGAGAACGGCTGGGCGGCCAAGCGGATGCGCGCCTTCAAACGCACGACCATCCCCTCGGACCCGGAGAAGGTTTTTGCCGATCTCATCGGTCGGGACTTCACCTCCGATGCCCCCGGCACGAATCTCGTCGGGGATATTACCTACCTGCGCACCGGCGAGGGCTGGTTGTATCTGGCCACCGTCATCGACCTGTGTACCCGCATGGTCGTGGGCTGGGCGATGGCCGACCACATGCGCGCCTCCCTCGTCACTGGCGCGCTGGCGATGGCCAGGGACCGAGGACACCTGGCCCCGGATGCCATTTTCCACAGCGACCGGGGCACCCAATACACCTCCCGGGAAATGGGCGCCTGGTGCACCGGCAACGGAGTCCGCCAGTCCATGGGGGCCACCGGGGTGTGCTGGGACAATGCCGTCGCAGAGTCGGCGTTCTCATCCCTGAAGAACGAGTTCTACCACCACCACAACTTCGCCACCCGGCAGGACGCCCGCCGGGCGACCATGCGCTACATCGAGGTGTTCTACAACCGCTGGCGGCCCCACACCAACAATGATGGGCTGCCGCCGGCAACAGCAATGGCCAACTTCAAGACCAAAAACCAGCCGCTACACGCGGCCGCCTAACCAAATAGAAACTAACCGGCTGTCTCACATCCTTGACACACCTCAGGGCGCCTCAAGGTAATCTTCGATCGCACGGAGGGCCTCGCTGTAGATACCAGCACAGCGTTCTCGTCGGGCAAGGGTTTGCTGGAAGCTGTAGCCGAGAATGGCGATCCCTGCTGCGAGGAGTGCAGCGATGAGGGTGGCCGTTCCATCCCAGGTGATTGGCTCCATCGACCACCCCGCAATTTGCTCCGGGGATGGTGTGGGCGCGGAGGGGATCATGCTCATATGTGCATATCCCTATATCCGTGGGGTGCCTCGGGCCCAAGCCACTTCCCGCGTCGCGCGCCTCCTGTGTGGCGCCAAAAGGTTTCGAAGTACAGATGGTCTGCAGCCAGGTCCAGTATGGCCAAGAGTCCAAGATTGGCAGTCCAACGCCGATCAGGGGGGTCCCCTGGATAGAAGAGGCAGAGGCTTCTGTCCGGCATGCGGTGTGGTGATTCTTCCCCCCTGTCGGCGTAGACCCGTGGGTAGTCTGCTGGCTTCAACCCGTACGTGTTGTATTTTGGCTGTGCTTCGAACCGGACGACAACGGGCACCGGACTTTCTCTCCCTCGTATCTCGAGACCATTATGCGTGTAGGTGAGAATGCCTTCTCCGAGGGTGGTCCTTATCGCGTTTCCGTACCGCCGCTTTGCTTCCCGTTGGAACGGAACCCGCCAAGACGGCGCGACCCCGTACCAACTTGGCATCAAAGTCCCCATGAGCGGACGTTAACGCGGTCGCGGTTGGCCGCCGGCCCGGTTCCTGACAGAAGTGCTGGAGCGCCGAATGCTTTGCTGTCTTTGATCTTCCGGGCAGTAATGCGCCGCGCTTCCTCCTCCATCACGAGTGTGGTGTCGGGGCGCGGAAGCATTGCTTTGTCATTGAAGAATTTTGAAAGTTCGTCCTGGGCCAGGATGGAATATCCATCCTGCTCTAGCCTGATCGCCAGCTCCAAGGTGTCCAGCGCGGTGCGCAATGTGCGGACGACTTCCATCCGTGGTTTGTTTGTGCGGATAGAGTGCGGTGCTACTCGAGCCGGGTCGGGCGTCTCTTCGAGACTGAGTTGCTCGACCGCGTGGCGCAGCCAAACTTGGATCCCGTCGAGAAGCCCGGTCCTTTCCGTAAGGCACCCTAGGGCGAGTGCCTTGATATTCCACGAGCACAGCGGCTTGTCGTGGGTGCGGTTCCAGTGCTTGAGCAGACGCACGACGCGGGCATACGTGGTGCCGGAGTTCTCGTTGGCGGCACCAACGAGGTCCGTATGAAGTTCCGGGTGGGACCGGTCCCAGCCGTCGTACCGGGGGATATGAAGGCCGGCGGCGGTGGCGTTGTCTCGGGCAATGATGACGTCCGCAGTGAAATCCGGCATGCCCGCTGAGACTGGCTCTCGAAAACGGACCAGAATCGATCGTTTGCGTCCTTGGACCTCCACGGCAAGGTCGCCATATTCGTCCTTTAGCCCGGCCCGAATGGCCTTTGCCGCTCGGGCCTTGAGTTCCTTGGATCCTTTGAGTCCGGGGCCATAGATGCCGTCCGGATCCGGGACGACCGCGCCCAGATCGACGTCGGTTAGGGGAGTGAGCGCGTCCCCGTGTGCGATGCTTCCATTTACGTAAATACGGCAGCCAGGGAACTCCGTGCGAAGTACGGCTGCGATGGCGGTGCGGCGTTTCCTGGCCTCGGCGAGTTCGTCGTCTGAGACCTGAATAGACAGTCGGGCGTTGTTCAGGGTGGTTTCAAGCGTCTGCGTCGCTTCGAGTGTTGGCATGGGGGTGGGTCCGTTCTCACCGTAAGGGCTCTGGGGGAGTTCCCTACGGTGACGGGAGGTTCCCGAGCGACGATTGTTCGTGCTCTACCTGAGACAGACGACGTAATGGAGAGATGAACCTTCTGACTTAGGCGCAGTCTCGGCATTCCGCTGATTCCGGGTCGAATAAGTGGGCAGCTTTGACCATAAAGCAGTTGCTGCATGTCTTCTCCTTGAGCCGGGTGCCGCACTTGCACCGGCCGCAATCAGGGCATTTTTGGACTCGGCACCCTTCGCACGGTTTTTCGAAAGAACGGAACTCACGACCGCAGTCGCTGTGTTCGCAGATGCGATAGACACCTTTCGGTCCTGCATTCCATTTTGGGAGTGAGAGCTTTAGCCACGAGGCGCCTTCGGTGACGGCGACGACGACGAGCATTCCGCCCATGTCGGCGGCCTGCGCATGCAGCTCCTCTCCGCGAATGCCGTCTCTATAGAAGAATGCTGTCGGTCCTTCAGTAACTCGCCGATTGTTTTGCAGTGCCGTACGGATGATTGTCGATTGAGACTGGTCGCTACCGCGACGGAGCGGGGGAAGTTCCCGCGACGCGGAGAAGGACACGAGCCCGTTACCGTCGAGAAGGGCAACATGGCCCGGTGTTTTCAGCATCCGTGCGGCACGAACGCAAGCTGCTGCGCGCGACGCATTTGAAGCGCTCCAGAGGGAAGCGACAGAAGTGCCCGACGGGCCACGCTCGGGGATATGTTCTTCAACGAGTGCCTTGGGCAAGAGTATCGCCGCTGCGAAAGCATCACATGCGGCGTCTTCAAGGGCGATACCGCCATCGGGCTGGGACATCGGAATGTCCATGAGCTCGAAGACACTCTGCTGGAGATGGTGGCCTAGTTCGTGGAGTGCTGTAAATGCCTGGCGACCCAGGCTCGCAGATTCAGCTACCGCCAGCACCGGCGGTTCGCTCTCTGCCAGGTAGGCGCCCGAAACACTGCAAACAGAAGAGCCGAGCTGATAGTCAGGGACTGAGCGAAGCTCAATCTGGGGCCACATTGCAAGAGCCCCCAAGGAATCGGTTCGCAACTCCTCCTCGAATTCTTCTCGGATTGTTTGCAGGTGAGAGAGCATCGCCGTCACTTGAGCTGTTACTAGGTGACGGGGGACCAGCCTATTCATCACGTATCGCCGCCGAGAAGTACATGTCCAGGCGTCCGTCCCAAGCGATTTCCGTTTGGCCCCCGGTTTGTCGCGCGGCTAGTGCCCATGCCTCGTAAGCCGCCGTTTGGTGGGCGACGGTGTCGCTAATCTGACGTTGCGCTGCAAGCCTGCGCAGATTCTTGCGCCAAATGGGCCGCTCAATGCAGGCGATGAGAGCAGCCGGAGGATTGGGGTTCTTTGAAACCAACTCTTGTGGCGTCAAGCCGATCGCTGGGGAAAGCCTCTCGGCCTCAGAGAATGTTAGTGCTGCAAGTCCTCGCCAAAGCCGCAGCGCTCGTTGGGGCGTCGTCTGGAGATTTTGTGCAATCCAATCGACCAGAAGAGGACGCAGCACCTCTGATAGCGAGCCCGTTCCTGTCGGGAGCCACTGCACGCCGGCAAGAGTATTGATCGTGTCTTCAAGCAATCCGCGGTAGACGTGTATTGGATCCGTGGCCGAAATTGGCTCAAATGTTTTCTTACGTGATGACCCATCCAGGGGTGGGGTCAGCGCAATACGTGCCCGCGCGGCCACATCTCCCGCGTACCGGTCAAGAACTGATGGAGGGACCGAAGTGCGCAGGCCCAACCACACAGTTATAGGCACCCCGAAAGGGCTGTCGGATTCGTTTATTGGCAGGGATTCAGGGTCGGCGTACCCGATATCGAACGAAACTGGCGCGACCATAAGCCTTTCGGACGTCGAAAGTATGACGATGAGCTGGGCAGTTCCCTCCCACTCGGCGCGCCATACCTGTCCTTCCGCCGGCTCTGGGACGACTCCATCCCAGGCACGACGCAGAGTCTGCGGCACGACTACGGAACCGGCGGCCTGTTCCAGAGTCGGATCATTCCTAGCCACGTCGTTTGTCATTGGAACCCTCTTTCAATCGATGCGGCGCGTCGTGGAAGGCAGACGACGTAACTCACCGAGCGCCTCCGGACATATCGGCGAGGCGCATAACAACCTCTGCACGTTGCTCATCGCTTTCGGTGGCCAGCCGGATCCGCTCCCTAAGTGATTCGACCATCGCCGTTGTAGCCCGCGGCCCGAGACCCGTAATGCGTCGCTGTTCGGCAATAGGTGCCCCGACATAAGGAAGCAACATCCGATCCGCTTCGGTGAGCGTCGCCCAGATCCGGTCAGCGTGCGCGCTGTTGAGAACCTGACTCTCCGGGTCAGCGGCGTCTCGGAAAATAGTGTCGGTTCCGTCTGGAAGTTCGATAAATACCGGCGGAGCAATCAGCACGAATCGTCTTTCCGCTACCCGCGCCAAGTCTTCGTCCCGCACCGATCCTTGGGCCGTGTCGATGACACAGTACGACACCGTAACCAAAGCATGAATGGTTCCGGCCGGCGTCTTTCCTGCGGTGTTCCACTGCGTGATGGTCAGGCCTCGTACTGATGCTGCAGCGTTCTGAAGCTGACCGATGTCGCCTTGCCACATTTCCACGGGCCCACCGTCCAGAGCCCACGCATCCACCGTCTTGAGAAGAATTGTGGGACGAACAAACCGGGAATCGGCGTCCAGCAGATGCGCCAGGCGCCGCCTCAGTTTTCCGCGTTCGGTCTTCTTGGCTTCATCCTTTAGGTGATTTCGAATGCTGGCCAGTATGAGTCGTTCAAGGGAAGCCTGGTCGGTGGCTACGGTATAGCACGCCAGCACGAATATCTGCCCCCTGCCCGTATCACGGGAGAACATGTCGGCCAACAGGTCATCGACCGCGTCATCGGACCAGTGACTGTGCCCTTCAGGCGGCGGGAATGAGGACGATCGTGAGACTTGAGCCCCGAGGCGGCGCAAAAGTTCCAACGTCTCCGGACCGGCCACGTCTCCGCGCAGACCAATTTCTTCAAACGCCCCCAAAGCAAACTCCTGGCCGATGGATGATAGCTTCCGTTATGTTCTCACGGTCAAGGCGCATGTACGCGTTGTGGGTCCGAAGCGTGCAGGCAGAACCAGCTCCACTGAGCCAGGGAAGGCTAAAATAATTTGAGGACAAATTTGTCCGCACATACTAACAACCTTACATAAGATCCGATATCGGCGCTCCGAGATCAGTCGAGAAGGGGTTGATCTGGGCCCTCGTGCGCCCGGCGTCTGCACGTAGGTTAAGCTCTGAGTTGCCAGGGGTTCAACCATGGCTTGACCTTTGTGAATCGCCCAGTTGCTCGGCAAGTCGGCTCTGTTAGTTCCAGACTCTGTAGCTTTGTCCGAGCGGCACCTCCGTAGCGCACAGCACGGCAAGCTCCGATCGGGCGGCTTCCTTCACGCGAAAGTAGCTGTGGTGGCGTGGTGAGGATTCCGGGGCTGACGATGAACTGGCCAAGCGAATTCCTTGCCGTGGCCTTCGTTGTCGGCGCCTCGGTGCACCTGCGGCCACCCCATACCGCGAGGCTGGACCCTACTCGTGGTGGCCTTGGTCTCGGCTCATCTGATCCTCGGCCGGTGGCGTCTCTCCCGGTGGTACTCCGCCGCCGGGCTCAAGCCCGGTGATCTTCCCGCTGAGCGGATCGGGGTTGGCCGAGGCTGCCGCGTCGGCCCGGTCGTCTGCCCTGTTGCCACGCACGTCCAGATGCTTCGCAGGGTCCGCCCGGAGGGGAGGGTCCGGGTTGGCCGGGTCTTTTTCGGGGTGATAGGTGCTCATGATTGGTGCCTTCCGTCACTCGGTGATGCAGGTTATTTCTAAACAGCCTGGAACCATGGACCCAGCTGCTACTTCCCAGGGAGATTCTGCTGGTTTCCAGCCGACGGGTCCGGGTCGTCCGTCATCGGGCACGCCCGGACGACGCTCACGGGCCGGGATTGCCGTTGCTAAGGCTTCAGGACCACTTTGATGCAGCCGTCTTCTTTTTTCTGGAAGATCTCGTAGGCGGCTGCGGCGCCGTCCAGGGAGACCTCGTGGGTTTTGAGGTCCATGACGCCGAGCGGGTCCGCGGGATCTTCCACGAGCGGGAGCAGTTCCTCCGTCCACCGTCGGACGTTGCACTGGCCCATCCGGAGTTGGATCTGCTTGTCAAACATTGTGAGCAGCGGCATGGGACTCGCCGTGCCCCCGTACACTCCGCTCAGAGAGACGGTCCCTCCCCGACGCACAGAATCTATTGCTGCATGGAGGACCGTCATCCGGTCGACGCCGGCAGTCTCCATGGCCTTCTTGGCCAGCGCATCGGGTAAGAGCCCCACCGCATGCTGTGCAAAGGCGCCGACGGGCGAATGATGCGCTTCCATACCAACAGCGTCGACCACCGCGTCAGGGCCCCTTCCGCCGGTCATCTCGCGCAGTTGGTCGCCGACGTCCTGAGTGAAGTCGATCGTTTCCACTCCGTGCCGCTCAGCCATGCGGCGTCGTTCCGGAACGGGTTCGACGGCGATGACCCGCTGTGCGAGGTGACGGCCGATGCGGCTGGCGAACTGCCCTACCGGTCCCAGCCCGAAGATGGCCAGTGTCCCGCCCTCGGGGACGGCCGCGTATTTCACTCCCTGCCAGGCAGTGGGGAGAATATCTGAGAGGTAGAGGTACCGTTCGTCGGGCAGTTCATGCCCGACCTTGATCGGTCCATAGTCTGCGTGGGGTACGCGCAGGAATTCTGCCTGGCCGCCGGGGACGGAACCGTAGAGCTCGGAGAATCCGAACAGGCTCGCTCCGCTGTTGTGAGCGTGGACCTGCGTGGTCTCGCACTGGGACTGCAGCCCCTGTTTGCACATCCAGCAATGGCCACAGGAAATGTTGAACGGAATGACCACGCGGTCCCCCGGCTCGAGGTGGGACACTGCGGAGCCGACCTCCTGAACAACTCCCATCGGTTCGTGCCCCAGGATGTCGCCGGCCTTCATATAGGGCCCGAGCACCTCGTACAAGTGCAGGTCCGAACCACAGATCGCCGATGAGGTGATCCTAACTATCGCGTCCGTGGGCTCCTGGATCACCGGGTCCGGAACTACCTCCACGCTGACCGACCGTTTTCCTTGCCAGGTAAGTGCCCTCATATTCGTTTCTTCCCTTCCAACCAAAAATGATAAGCATACTGATTAATTGATTATTGCTCGTCTGGACCTCAATGTGAAGGCGTCCCAAATGGCAGTTTGCGCGGCGTCAATGAGTTGAAGTCTTGACGCCGGGCAGCAAGAGCCTGGATGTGACGGCCCCTCAGCGTTTTAGCGCCCGGTGGGTTGCCTCCAGAGGTCTGGGCTATTCCCGGTCTTGCGTCAGGGTTGCCGGGGTTCTGGCTGCCGGGGCTTTCGGTGCGGAAGTTGATCATTTTATGCGTGCCGTCGCAGTGCGACTTGATTGCTGAGGCCCGGCACCTGCTGAGGGCCAAAGTCTTGCGTTGCCGTGCAACGGTTTCCCCGTCGGGCGTCACAATGTCGAAGTCGCCAGGGACCAGGATGGGCCGTCGGGGCAGAGGAAAAGGGAAGCGCTGCTGGCGTTTTGGGATGTGTCGTTCATAGGTGTTTCCAATCAGGGCTGGCGGAGGAGGTCCCGGCGTCAGGAGAAGAGGCTGCTCCCCGTCGGTCATGCCTTTGCGGGCACAGGTGGCAGCAGAGAGGAAATGTCGTTGTCCCAGGCGTCCATGAGGTGTGCGGCGAAACGGGTATCAATGCAGGAAGACCGCGCCCGCTTCGACGTGCTCGGCGAAATATTCGGCGGCCTCGGTCTCGAAACCCAGGCGCCGGAATCCGATACCGTACAGCTGGTTCGGTCGCGAAGACGTCATCTCGTACATTGCCAGTTGCCCGGCGATGGCTCCGCCGGAGGCGCCGGTTCCCATGCGTTTTTGTCTTGTCCGCGCCTCCCAAGGCTCATTCCACGTGGGTCCACGGATGAGTTGATGCAACGGCCGGAGTAAGGCAATAGGAAAGCCCGTGTCAGTGACACGGGCTTTCCTTTCAGCGGCCGGCGTTTAAACGCGGGACCTGCCTTGGACGAAGTGAATGATCAGGACGATCACGGCGACGACTAGAAGGATATGGATGAGACCGCCGCCGATGTTGGCAAGCAGGCCGAGCAGCCAGAGAACGGCGATAATGATGGCTATCCAAAGCAACATATGTATCTCCTTGGTTCGACGGCGGATGGAATACTGCGCCCCGTCCGCTCTTCATATGGTTTGCCCAGCCTACGTCCCCCGTCCTGGGAAGAGGCGTCCACGATGAAATTTGGCCACAGTGGGGCAGCCCACGGAGCGCAGGACCCAGCCCCCATTCCCCCGGAGCCTTGCCATGACTTTTTCCCTCCGCCCCGGCAACGCTGCTCAAAAGCCTTGAACGGGCGGCCACGCCACGCAAATGGACTTGACCAGGCGATGCCAAATAGCGAACACATCCCTCCCACCTGCGGCGGGTGAATCCGGATTTCCCGGAAGCCACAACCTGCCCTGTTGCTGAGCTGACCGGAACGGTATGTTGCTCGAATGGACGATACGTATCAGGTCATCGTGGTTGGCGGAGGATTTGCGGGCATGACCGCGGCCAAGGAGCTCGGCCGTAAGGGCATCCGGGTGCTGCTGATCGATGCGAATAACTATCATCAGTTCCAGCCCCTCCTCTACCAGGTGGCGGCGTCGCAGATTGGCGTGTCGGCGGTCGCCCTGCCTCTGCGCGCGGTGTTCCGCGGCATCAAGGGCGTGCGCGTCCTCACGGCAGAGGTTACTGCGATCGATTCAGACACCCGCACCGTCACCACGGCCGACGGGTCCCGTTACGAGGGGCGGGTCCTCGTCATTGCCGCCGGCGCCGTCCCCAACTTCTTCGACACCCCAGGCGCTGAAGAGCATACCTATCCGCTTTATTCGGTGGCTGATGCAACCCGGCTGGGCGCTTCCCTCACCCAAATTTTGGACGAGGAGGACCGTGAGAATGCGGGTGGCGTGGACGTCGTTGTCGTTGGTGGTGGCCCCACTGGAGTGGAAACCGCTGGTGCCCTGGCGGAGAACGTCAAGTACGTAGTGCCGAAGTATTTTTCACCCGCCCTTGCCGACCGCTGCCGGGTGCACCTGGTTGATATGGTGCCGAACGTTCTGATGCCGTTCTCCGCCAAGTCACAGAATTATGCCCGGGCCCGGCTGGAGAAACTCGGGGTGCAGCTGCACATGGGCCAGGCGGTGACCGGCGTCCGTCCCGACAGCGTCACGCTCGCAGACGGCACCGTCATTCCAGCCCGGATCGTTGTGTGGGCGGCGGGCCTTAAGGCCGGAAGAATTATCGCCGAGTCCGCCCTGCCACAGGGCAAAGGGGGACGCGTTGACGTGCTCACGGATCTGACCGCCCCCGGTGCCGAGGGCGTGTACGTGCTGGGCGATGCAGCCAACATCACCGATGCCAGGGGCGACAGACTCCCCCAGCTCGGCTCGGTTGCCCAACAGTCCGGAAAATGGGCCGCACGAAACATCTACGCGGACCTCACCGGCGGCACACGCCAGCCATTCGCCTACCGGGACAAGGGTTACATGGCGATGATCGGCCGCGGAGCGGCAGTCGCCGAACTCGGCCGTAAACGTGTCCAGCTACAGGGCCCCCTGGCGTTCATCTCCTGGCTGGGCGTTCACCTCGCCCTGCTGCCCGGGACCCAGCAAAAAGCCCTCGCCCTCTCTTCCTGGGCCACCGGCTACGTCACACACAGCCCGACCCAGGTGATTGTCGGCAGAGCCGACTAGCGCAGCAGCCGGGTAGGGGGAGTCTCAGCCCGGAGTTATGGTGCGGGCCTGGTTGATGGGTCTCGTTCGCCGCCGACTGGCGCCTTAAGGGGACCCCGGGGCGGTCCCTTCCTGCAGCTTGACCCGGGCGTCTGGGAGCCCTATCAGCGTCGCAGGGTCCCCGTCTTCGGCTTCCAGATCCACGTGGATCATCCGGCGCCGGCGCTGTGTGGCCATGACGGCGTAGCGGGTACCTGCCAATTTCAGAATTTGCCCTTCGTGGACTTCCCGGAGTTTATAGTCGACGAAAGTTCGCCGGTGGGTAGATCTTTTGTTCAGGGTCCCTCCTCAGACTTTCTTTTGCCCGGCAGGCCGTGCCCGCCTAAATGGCAGGTACCAGACCGGCCCACGCTTGGGCGTGGGCTTTATCAGTGTTGTCCGAGGCTTCCCCCGGCCGGAGGGAGAGTGCCTTCCCGATCGTCTACGCCTCTCTCGCGGTCGGCTGCGCTCAAGGTGTCGCTCGCGGCTGTGCCGTCAGAATCACCGTCGATATCCACCAGGCCGTTGGTCTGGTCGAAAGGCTTCTCCGGGGAACGGCCACGAGTCGTCTCGTCGACCGGGCGGCTTTGGTCCTGGCCGATCCCCTCACCTGGAAAGACGCTGCCCGCGGTCCCGGTCGGTGGCACGGTCATGGGTGGCGTAGTTGTCGAGGCCTGAGGCGCCGGTTCGCCGGCGTCGTCATTGTGCGCAGCTGCCGCGGCGACACCGGCGGCTGCCGCGGCGGCGAGTCCGACCCCCGCAACGACTTTCCCCGAGACCCCGGCCTTGCCGTCGTCCCCGCGCGACCCCGCAGCCGCGTCGATGCCCGGCGTATCCGCCGAGACGTTTCCGCTGACAGTTCCGCGCCAGGCCCCGCTCGCATAGCCCTCGTCTTCGATGAAGGTCTTGAACCGGTTGAGGTCATTCTCGGCCTGCTTCGCCACGATATTCACCCTGTCCCCGACCTTTTCCACGATGCCTTCGGCCTCATATTCGAGAAAAAGATTGACGGACGTCTGCCCGCCGCCGAGGTCTTCAAACGTTACTGCTCCGGCGTTGGTCGCTCCCTCGGTTGCGGCCCACGCCACTTTCCGGTCCGGTACCTGTTCGAGGATTCTGGCCTGCCACTGCCTGCGGATCCCGGCGATTTCCGCAACCCACTCCAGCCGGTCGTCGCTGAGCTGTTTGACGCTCTTCACCCCACCCATGAAGCGGGGAAAGTCTTCGAACTGCGTCCACTGGTTATAGGCCACGCTCACCGGAACGTTGACCAGAATCCGCTTTTCCACCCGGGTGCTCATGATGTCTCCTTTGACGTATCGGCAACTGACGAACTAATCATCAGTGTGCTTACTATATCTGTGGAGCTGTTCGGTCGTCGAGTATCAGGGCGTATGCCTCGACGCGCCGGTCCGGGAGGGTAGTGGGCGATTCAAGGTGAACGGCCCCTGAGGGAAGGATCCCGGCGCCGCCGAATTTTTCCATGACCTTCCATTGCGCGAGGACGTCCTCCCCTGAATGGCCAGGCGCCAGCTGCGGCCAGAACCTGAATCCTCCGGCTTCATTGAGAGCAGCCCGCCCGAACATCGTGCAGCCTCCCAGCCAGGCCACCCGATAGGGCTTCCATTGGCCCGGCTTGAGCTGGAGGTCTGTGCTGAGGTGGGCCAGGTTCGCAGCGCTGTGCAGCGGCCACCGGTCGAAGGCAGCTGTACCGGGCCGGATCTTCTCGGGCTGCACCGGACCGTCCCAGGGCTGGAAACCCGCCGTCTGCCCGGGCCGCCTGTCCGAGAGGTACGACAATCCCTGGGGTGCCATGCCAACGAATCCGCATTTCAGCTGGTCCAGGGCTTCGCGCAAGGTGTCCAGGGCTCCGGGTTCCAGCCAGACGTCGTCGTCCAGGAAGAGACACATGTCTGCTGTGGCGTGATCGAGGAGAAATTGGCGATGTTCCGCCATTCCGCGCCGGGGCAGATGACGCAGGAGGGTCACTTGCCGGCCTTGAGCCTGAAGAACCCGCACCATCGCTGCCGCAGCAGGCTGCTGCCAGCCGGCCTCGCTCAGGGACTGGTCGCTGACAAAAATCCGAAAGACGGGATTCTCCTGGGCTGCCAGGCCTGCCAGCGTCACGGCCAGCTCGGCCGGGCGGTCGCAGGTGGGAATCAGTACATCAACAGCTGCGGGGCCCGGATCCTCTGGGGGCCGTCCCCATCTCACGGATGTTCTGCTGGTCATGACCGCCCTCCCGTATGCCCGGACCCCGGAGCCTTGACGCTGCTGGTCCCGGCTTTCTCTGCTGCCGGCTGTGTGCAGTGTATGTGGGAACGCCGGCCGGTTCCGGTGTTGGAGGTACCGAGTAAGGGTTGCGGGTCGGCTCCCGGTTTATCGAACAGGGTAACCCGCCCTCGACTTCACGGACCAGAGAGACCGGCCACAGCACCTCATACGACGACGAATCGTTCCCAGCCTGCGGGGCGGCTGCCGGTTCTCTGCCAGAAGGGAGTGTGGCCGGTCATTCCTGTCACGGGGGGTTGTTCAGGGCGGGGCTGTAGGCGATAAATCCTTCCCGGAGCCGGATCGAATTGGCCCCGATGATGTGGATATCTGCCCACAGCACCAGGAACGAGCCGCGGTGCCGCCATCTGAGCAGCTGCGCGACGGGCCAGGGCCGGGCGAGGCCGGTTCGTTCGTAGCCAAGGAACGAGGAGGCGCTGTGCGGGCTGACGATCAGGCCCAGGAGTCTGGCATCGGCAAGCAACTGGCGGGGTGGTCCGTCGATAGTAAAGCGGGCATCGGCGACGCGCCCGAGGCGGGTGCCGCCCGCGTCGTGCACGGGTGTGCCCAGGAGGTCACCGAGGATCATGCTGGCCTCCGGGGATGCGGGCGATGATTTTGTCGCGGATCCATCGCTCGACCCAGCCCGCGTCAAGCCCTTCTGCCCGGATCCCGAGGCGGACGACGACACCGACGTCGGCCACGTCGTGCCAGGGAATGCGGATGAGCCGCGATGCCGGGGGCCGTCCGCCGAAAATCCTCGTTCCGAGCACGGGGCCGGTGAGCATTGCGGTGAGTGTGGGCGCCGGGGTCCCCACCGGTATCGGCAGGTCGGGGGGAGGTCCGCTGAGTTCGACGTCATCGACGGTGGTGACGGGTAGACCGTCAACATCCAGTACCTGCCGGTCCAGCAGGTGCAGTTGCGCGTCGAGAGTCCTGCCTCCGGTCCGGGCAGCCGGTTTTGGCAGCGGGGTTGTTGTCATGATCCTGCTCCCGTCATGATCATCAGCGGTATAGCGGCGAGGGATGCGGCGAGAATGATGACCAGATAGATCATCGCCAGCACATTCACGGGGCGGCCGTTGACGTGTTTGCCCATGTACTGGGGGTCGTTGGCCACGATCAGAATGGGTAGGTACGTCAGGGGCAGCGCGATCGCCGAGAACACCACCGAGTATTCCGTGACCAGCACCGGATCGACCCCCGTCGCCAGGATGGCGGCACCGATCACGAGGCAGATGATCATGGACAAATGGAAGCGTGCGGCCCGGGCCGGGCGGCGGAACTTCCCCCAGGACCATCCGAAGAACTGCGCCAGGGTGTAGCCGCTGGACAAGGTGGTTTCCAGGGCGGCCCCGAAGGTCGCGGCAACGATGCCAATCAGAACGAAGGCCAGGCCGATTTTGCCGGCACCCTCGGCGACAGGCAGGATGACCTGGGACAGGGAGGTCACGGCGATCCCGGCCGGGAGCAGGACGACCGCGGCGCAGGCGGCAATGGCCAAGGAGAGCAGGCCGCCCAGGGGAAAGCCGACCAGGACGTTGATTCTGGATTGAACAAGGTCCTTGATGGACCATCCTTCCTCCACCGCTCCGGAGGAGAAAAAGAACACCTCGTAGGGGGTCATGGCCGCTCCGAACAGCGCTATCGCGTAATACCAGTAGGAGGAGACGGTTTCCGCCCCGGGGACGGCCGGGGCCAGGGCCTGGGCGCCCAGGGCGCCCCAGTCGGGCTTCAATAGAAACAGTGCCACTGCAAAAACAATGAGGGTTAGACCCAGCAGCCCGGTGACGTTTTCCATGATGGAGAACTTGACCCGCCAGATGACAAGCCACACGGCGAGTGCAGCAGCAGGCACCCACAGCAGGTACTCCACGCTGCTGATCAGCTGCAGCGCAAGGGCGATGCCGCCGAGTTCCGCCGTGACGGTCATCAGATTAATCAGGAATGACGCCGCCAGATTGGCTAGGCCGGCACGGGCCCCCAGCCGTTCCCGGATTACTTCGAAAGTCGCCCGCCCGGAAGCGGCGGCCACTCGGCCGGACATGTTCGCGAAGACACATATGCCTATGACGCCGACTACGACGACCCAGACCAGTGAGAGCCCGAAGCGTGAACCCACGACGGAGTTCGTGACGAGATCGCCGATGTCGACAAATCCGCCGATGGCGGTCAGAACGCCCAGCGCCACGCCGAGAAGGCGCTTCATGTTCCCCCCAGTCGGGTGTTCAGGGCCGACAGCTGGTCGGCTGCCGACCCCAGCAGCGCCTCGCCGTCCTGAAGCGAGGGGTTTCCGTCCTCGCTGGAGATGGCTTCTCTTGCCGTGGTTATTCCCGAAATGCTTCCGTCCAGGACGTTCAGAGCCTCTCCGCGAATGTCACGGTCCTTCTGCACGCTCGGAGACAGCCGGAGGACCGCGTTCCTTGCGGTTTGGAGTTCTTTGAGAGCGTCGTCCAGGGTGGTGGATGTCGCTGCCTTCGTCATTTTTGCCGCACCCTCAAGCCCCAGTGCGAGCCGGGCTGTGGCAACCGCGGAGGAACTGTCCTGAACTGCCGTGGACACGCTCGCCTGCACGCTGCCAGGCCCGCCGGTGCAACCCGTAAGAACGGCCGAGGCCGCCAACCAGATGGCGAGGAGCCCCGAGCCGGAAGAAGCACGCTCGGGTCCCCGTGGCCAAGACACCATATCCGCCTCCCACCCGGGGATCCACGCGCCGGCAACCGGAGCGAGTTCCCGGTATTGAGCTAGGTATAGCACTCCCGGCGACGAAATTGCAGGGCTATGAAGAATGGTCGCGAAGAGGATCCCGGTACCGGCGCGCCGGAATGTGACCCCCACGACGGATGCCCCCATCGACGCCGAAATGCTGGACGAGTACGCGGTCGACCGCCGGCTGTTGATCGCACGCTGGGGTCCGGTCCGTCCCGGTCCAAGAACTTCAGGATCGGATTCAGGTTGATCAACGCCCGCCGCGAATCGATTCTGGACAAGCCCTCATTCCGCCGGGCGGTGTATCAAGCGCCGCGCCCTGATCCCCGTGGAGGGATCCTACGGGTAGCAGAAGGACTGGAATAAGATCCCGAATTGCCTCTACTTCGAGAAGGATGATGTGCATCATTCCACCAGGGATGATGGGCCCGGGTGGCTGGACGTGGAAACAACGGGCAGGGACAGCGCCGTCATAACGCAGCGCTGGCACCGTTGAACATCACCCGCGCCGCTGTCACCGCACTCGAAGCGATTGCTCCCCGTCCGCTAAATCAGGAGCGGCTCGCCGGTAAGGTCCATGTCCCAAGTCAAACGCTCGGGAGGGTGCTCGCCCGGCTGGAAGGTGAGGGTTTCGTGGCCGGGACCCGGAACCCGGATGACAGGCGCCAGCGTTACGTGCAGCTGACCCCTTGGGCAGGACAGCACTCGCCGCCGCGCGGCAGGCCGAAAGTGACGCTTTCCCGTCGGCCCTGGATGCGGACGACTGGCACATCCTCCAAGAGCAGCTCGGCAAGTTCGTCGACGCGTTGAAGCTCCCACCGCAGTCCCGGCGCCTCCAGCACGACAACGCGCCGGCATCAGGGCACGACCAGCAAGACCCGGCGCAGCCCTGAGAGAACGGCCGCCCGCATTGGGTCAACTGGCAGCAGCGCACAAAAAACGGCAGGTACGTGGTCAGGCGGGGTCCGGGTAACTGGCGAGGATGTAATCCGTTGCGGCTTGCCCTGCCATCCGGCGCCGGGTGTTTTTCAGGTTGATCCCGCAGCGCTCCATGGCGGACCGGAAGGTGATGTCCTCCACCGGGGTGATGTTGTGCAGCAGGCACCAGCTTGTGTATAGACCGTAGAGGCAGTCCGGTCCCAAGGGAGGGCGCGTTTCATCAGGGACCGTGGCTTCCAGGAGGAATTGTTCGAAATGCGAGATGGCCATCAACGGCTCTTTCCGCGGGTGCATTACGCTGCCACCGTGCTGCTACAGCGGCCCTCTGCGGCCGTGCACCCGGCAGCAAGGGATCCCCTCCCCATCCCGAAAGGGACGACGGGAACTGATCCGAATCTACGGTCTCCGCACCCTAATGTCCACGGAACGCTGCTGATTCAGTTCCCCCGGTGTTCGCTGCACGAACCCGGGCCGCCACTGGACACATGATGGGCTATTTCTGTTTCCCGAGATGACTTTCCGGCCGGTAACCCCGGGCGCGCCTGCCCCGGCCCGCCACCAACACGCGCAAGATGACAAGCTGCCCTGTGCCACAGCGGCCCGTGGGAAAAGTCATGCCCGTACACAGCTCCCGGCCTGCTCCGGGCACCGATGTCAGTCGGGGATCTCCAGCTGGAAACCACACCTACAGCGCAGCAGCTTGGTGGGTATGGACACCTCAGGGAATTCCTCGAAAGATTTACCCGTCGCGGACGGAGCGCAGATGCTGACTTGATCGGACTGGGCCGTCCTCATGGGCCGCCCGCAGTGAAAGTACAGTCCTCCACACTGCATCAAGCCAACCCCTTGGTCAGGACGGCTTAGAACCAAAGCCAGTTGGCTTATGGTGGCCGGGTGGGAGTAGAAGAAAACGCACTCTTCGCAGGTGTAGGCAACGTGCACCAGTGACGCCTTTGGGGGAGCCAAGGCCTGGACTGATTCAACGGCCAAATGTGCGTCGGAATCGCATGTGGTGCACCACAGCCGATGGCCGTGAGGCACCCGCGCGCCAGATGGTTTGCCTGAGCGGGAAACGGTCGACATGACAAACTCCTTTGTCCCTGAGAACCGCGTCCAGGATCTGCCGGCCGTGGCCTCACAGTGGTGTCCGTGCGGCTCACATTATCCCCAGAGCCCGGCACAGACAAGAATCTGGTCTGCTTGTTCCAGATGGTCATTTTTCGGCAATCCCAGGCACTTCGGAGACGCCCTTACGTGTCAGCCCCGGTGCAGCGTGGATGGTGCGGATCCGCTCCAACACGCCCGTGGTCGATTGTTCCGGTACATAGTCGAGAATGGCCACCCTTCCCCCGTAGTCCTCAACGACGGATGTTTCCGCCAACATCTCGGGGCTGTAGTCGCCGCCTTTGGCGTAGATATCGGGCTGGATCTTCTGGATGAGGGGAATGGGTGTGGCTGTGTCGAAGACGGTGACGTAGTCGACGCAGCTGAGCGCGGCAACCACGGCGGCTCTGTCTGTGATGGTGTTGATGGGGCGTCCCGGGCCCTTGAGCCGCTGGACGGAATCGTCGCTGTTGAGCGCTACCACCAGGACGTCGCCCAGCTGTTTGGCCTGGTTGAGATACCGGGTGTGGCCCCGGTGCAGGACATCGAAGCATCCGTTGGTGAGAACGATCTGTTGGCCTTCGACGCGGTGCCGGTTGATGTGTGCCGCGAGCTCGTCGGCGTCGACGGCGGTATCTGTGAAGCCGGCCAGATGGCGGCTGAGATCCTCTGTGCTGCACACGGAAGTTCCGGGGCGGTGGACGGCAATATCCGCGGCGGCCTGGGCGAGGTCCACGCTGGTGGTCAGGGGCAGCGACGCGGTCCGGGCCAGTGTTAACGCCGCAACGAAGGTGTCACCGGCGCCCGAGGCCTGCTTTTCCTGGACGGGGCGCGCCCACGTCCGGTGGACTTCCCCGGTTCCGGGCAGCAGTACCGTCCCTTCCCGGTCAAGGGTGACGATCACGGTCTCCGCCCCGGCTGCTGCGAGCAACTCCGCACGGTGATCGACAAATACGGCGGCCCGGGTGGATCCGCCGTCGAGTTTCAGGCCGAGCATATCGGCCGCTTCCCGGGCGTTGGGGGTGGCAAGATCCGGTTTCAGCTTCGCCCAGGTATGGGGTTGGTGGGCGTCCACGACCACCAACATTCCCGTTCGCAACGGAAGCAACTCGCACAGTTTCCTGCGAACTGCGCCGCTGAGGGCTCCGGCGCCATAGTCACAGACCACCACGGCTTCCTGGCCTTGGAGCAGTTGTGGGATGGACCTTGCCAGCGCCTCCAGGGCCTCTGCCGGGATCCCGCGTTGAACATCGTCCACCCGCAGCAGCACCTGGCCGCCGCTGCTGATGCGGGTTTTGGTGGTGGTGGTCCCGCCGGGCATTTGATGGACGTGGGCCGTGTCCACTCCTGCATCGTGCAACCGGCGCAACAGCTCGGCTGCGGCTTCATCGCACCCGGCGATTCCGGCGAGTCTTACCTGTGCCCCCAGGGCGGCGAGGTTCATGGCCGTGTTGGCTGCGCCGCCGGGTTCGAACTGCCGCTGGTTGATTTCCACCACGGGGGCCGGAGCTTCCCGGCAGAGCCTCTCAATCGGTCCGGACCACCAACCGTCCAGCATGACATCGCCGATGACCGTTACCGAGGTCCGCATCGAGGCCAACCGTTGAGGCAGCCACTCGGTCAGGCCTTGCTGATCAGGGAGCGGAGGTCCCTGGAAGGCGTCGCGGTCCTGCTGTGGGGGCCGTTTCACTGCTTCACTGCCTTCGCGCTGTTGCCGATGGCTTGGTGCCAGGGTGGCGCCAGACGGTCCACCGAAGCGAAGACCGTAGTGCGGACGATCGCTGACATGTGTGCTTCCCTCCCGTTTCGGGGTTCCAAGCAGTAAGTGCCGACGGGAGGCCTGCCGGCGCCCTTGCCGGTAGTTCAGACCTCCCTAAATAGGCCGTACCCCGGTCCGGTGGCATTTACACCCCGTGCCCGGGGTCAGTTCACGTTCCCGGGACGGGACGGGAGGCATCGCGGAGCCCCCGCGGACGCCGTGCGCCCGGATGGTAGCCAAAGGACGCCGCCGGGCCTTAGGGTGGCCCCACCACATGGGTGTCGGGGGGACAGGACTGCTTGGTGGAGGACCTCAAAGCGGAGTTCGGCGGCGCCGGTATCCGGGGCTGGGGGGTGGGCCCGGTACTGGAGAAGTTCCCCGACGTCTCGCGGATCGCCATCCTGCGGGGAGGGGGACTGGGCGACCTTCTGTTTGCCCTGCCCGCGGCGGCCTCGCTGGCGGAAGCCTACCCCGGCGCCGCCGTCACCCTGCTGGGCACCCCGCTCCACGCCGAACTCCTGGCCAACACCCTGGGGCCAGCGAGCGACGTCCGGGTCCTGCCCTACGCGGAGGGTGTCAGGCCCGGCAGAGAAGACCCCGCGGCGATCGAGGCTTTCTTCGTGTCCATGCGGCAGGAGGAATTCGATCTGGCTGTGCAGCTGCACGGCGGCGGACGGTTTTCCAATCCGTTCCTTCTGCGTCTGGGGGCCCGCCACACGGTGGGCTCGAAGACGGCAGACGCCGCGCCTCTGGAGCGCAGCGTTCCCTACCTTTATTATCAGCACGAGCCGCTCCGCGGTTTGGAGGTGGCAGGGCTCGCCGGCGCTTCCCCGTTCCGGCTCGAAGCCAGGCTCGGGCCGCTGGAGCGGCACACGGTCGAGGTCGCGGAACTGCTTCACAGACAGCACGTCAGCCCGGCAACCCCTCTTGTGCTCATCCATCCGGGGGCCACGGATCCCCGCCGCCGCTGGCCGGCGGAACGGTTTGGTGAAGTCGCCGCGGCGTGCGCGGCCGACGGCTGCCGCGTGCTGGTCGTGGGATCCCCGGATGAGCGGCAGTTGGCGGCCGGGGTGGTGGAGGCGGCTGCCTCGGACCGGGTCACTTCCTGGGCAGGGGAACTCAGCCTCGGAGCCCTGGCCGCACTGTTGGACAGGTGCGATGTGTTGGTGGGCAATGACAGCGGCCCCCGGCATCTGGCCCAGGCCTTGGGCACTCCGACGGTGGGCCTGTACTGGGTGGGCAACCTCATCAACGCCGGTCCGCTGGGCCGCAGCCTGCACCGCATCCACCTGTCGTGGGTGACGCGTTGCCCGGAATGCGGTG
Organism: Arthrobacter sp. BG3; assembly: GCF_056680185.1. Classification (NCBI taxonomy): domain Bacteria; kingdom Bacillati; phylum Actinomycetota; class Actinomycetes; order Micrococcales; family Micrococcaceae; genus Arthrobacter; species Arthrobacter sp. BG3. Next base: position 86,679 of record NZ_JBWXPT010000002.1, on the reverse strand, counting down.
CCGACATCACGCAGATTGGCTGGACAGCCGCCCGCTGCGTCCATGATTCGTCCCTCCTGACGGGAATCGGCGCGGCGGACGTCTACCGGGACGTGCGGCTGTTCACGGCCAGGACTCCTCCTGCGCATGGCAGATGAGCAGCTCGCGGACCTCACATCCCCGGGGCTGTGAGAGTGCGAACATGACCGCCTGCGCCACCCTGGCCGGGTCGTTCAGGCGCGAGTCATCGTGGGGCTTGTACTGCTCGGCGCGGTCATCGAAAAACCGGGTCTTCATCCCGCCGGGGATCAGGGTGGTCACCCCGATCTCTGCGCCGGTCTCGGCGGCCAGCGCCTGGCTGAATCCGATGACACCGAATTTGGACGCACAATAGGCCGACGCCTCCGGTACGGCGTGTTTGCCCAAGGTCGAAGCAACCGTGACCACGCGCCCGCCGGAGGCCTTGAGATATGGTAGGGCGGCCCGCACGAGAGAGACCGTTCCGAGAAGATTGACGAAGATGACCTGTTCCCAGTCGTCGGCGGGGACGTCTTCGAGCTTCCCGCACCGGTCAATTCCGGCCGCGGTGACCACCGCGTCCAAACCGCCGAGTGCCTCGGCGGCCTGCGTCACCGCGGCCGTCACCGCCGCCCGGTCCGCGACGTCGACTTCAATGGCTTTCGCCGCTGTCACATTCCGGACGTCGCGGTCGAGCACTAAAGGCGTCCCGCCGGCGTCGAGCACGGCGTCGACGACGGCGGCGCCGAGCCCGGATCCCCCTCCGCTAACCACGACCCGGCCGGTGCCGGGCAGGGATGACGTGATTTTCTTCATGATGTTCCTTTCTTTTGCCGGACCATGGCGGGCCGGATGGTGGTGTCTGGACCAAGTCGCGGCGGTCCGCGGCCCTCGTTCAGCCCACCCGGGCGAGCGCGGCCGCAAGCAGGGTGGTGGAGCGGGCGGGGTGGTAGGGCACGGCCACGCAACGGCCGCCCCAGCTCTGCACGAGTGGGGTTTCGGGCAGTTGGCTGAGGTCGTAGTCCCCGCCCTTGACCCAGATGTCCGGGCGGAACCGTTCGAGAGTCTTTTCCGGCGTGTCCTCGTCGAAAACCAGGACGGCGTCGACGCATTCGAGGGAGAGCAGCAGTTCGGAACGGTCCTGTTGGCCGATGATGGGCCGGGCGGGCCCCTTGATGCGGCGGGCCGAGGCGTCGGAATTCAGGCAGACGATGAGGCAGTCCCCCAGGCTTCTGGCTGCTGCGAGAGTGCGGGTGTGCCCGGCGTGCAGCAGATCGAAGCATCCTCCCGTGGCCACGACGGTGCCGCCGAGTGCCCGGACCCGGCGGACCACGTCCAGCGCGTCGGTGGTTTCATCCGGGAACGGCCGCGGTGGGGGGACCGGCGGCAGGGCGGCGACGCCGCCGCCTGCCAGGAACGAAGCGGCTTCCCGGACGGCCTGGCGGCAGGAGTCCTCGAGGCTTTCCCCGGTCATGAGGTGGACGGCAAGGCTGGCTGCCAGCCGGTCGCCCGCGCCGCAGGAATCAGCGACGGTGGTTGGTGGCGCCGGCAGCTGCACAGGCGTCGTCGAGGAGGCGTGCACCAGGGTTGCTCCCTCATCGCCTTGGGTGACCAGGACCGCGTTGCTCTGCCAATGCCGGAGCAGTGTGGAGGCCACTGCGGCCGGGCCGGCGGACGGCGCCTGCCCATCCGGGGCCACGGCTGCTGCAGCGGTGCGGGCTTCGAAATGGTTCGGCGTGACGACGGCGACGCCGGGTACCGGATCGGCCCCGGCCGGGTGCGGGTCCCAGATGACGGGAACGCTTCGGGCCAGTCGTCCGATCATGGCGCGCAGGCCAGGGTGCGAGGTCAGGCCCCGGCCGTAGTCCGCGACCACCAGTGCCCGGGCCTCCTCCACGGCCTGCAGCATCTCCGCCGTTACTCCGGGCTCGGGCCGGCCGCGGCAACCTTCATCGAATCGGGCCACCGGGTGGCCGCCGGCCCGGAGCCGGGTCTTGACCGGCGTCGGGGCCCCGGACGGTCCTGCGACCACGGTGATGCCGTGCAGCTCCTCACGGAGGCGCCGGCCGGGAGCGTCGCTGCCGAGCGCCGTCACCAGGCACACCTGGTGGCCGTCGTTGGCGAGCATCCGGGCCACGAGTCCCGCGCCGCCGGCTCTTGCTGAGACGGTTGCGATATCCACCACGGGCACGGGCGCGTCCGGGCAGAGCCGGGTGGCCGTCCCGTCAAGATCAACGTCCAGGAGCACGTCACCGACCACCACGATCTTCATGGCCGCGCCCCTTTCCGGTCCTGCCGGCCCATGCGATGTATTTCGGCGTCGAAGGCCCGGCAGATGGCGTGCACGGCAATCAGATGGCACTCCTGGGCGTTGGCTGCCGGTCCCGGGATGGCAACTGTTTCGTCGCAGCGCAGGGACAGCGGGTTGGGCCCGTGGCCGGTGAGGGCCCAGGTGGTGACGCCCATCCTGGAGGCGGTTTCGGCGGCCCGCAGCAGATTCGGGCTCTTGCCGCTTGTGGACAGCAGCAGCAGGACGTCGCGGGGGCGCCCGTGCGCCCGGACCTGCCGGGCGTAAAGTTCCTCGAAGCCGTAGTCATTGGCGATGGCAGTCAGTGCCGAAGTGTCGGCGTGCAGCGAGATGGCGGAGAACGGGGCCCGTTCGCCGTCGAAACGCCCCACCAGTTCGGCCGTCAGATGTTGGGCCTCGGCCGCGGAGCCGCCGTTTCCTGCGGCGAGGAGGCGGTTCCCGGCCAGGAGCCGCCGGGCCAGCTCCTTGCCCCAGGCTGCCAATCTAGGGGATTGGCTGCGCAAGGATTCCAGGGACGGCAGCACATTGAGCAGGTGGGCCTCGACGGCCGCGGCCGGGTCCGTAAACGCCCGGCCGTCGGCCGGTTCGGCACCGGGGACACTTGCCACGGAGGTCCGCGGCAGGGACGGAGGCCGGTGGTGTGCGCGGGTGAGGGAGGACTCGGCGGTCACAGCGCTGCTCCTTCCGCGGGATGAAGCTGGCCGCGGGTGCCGGTTCTTTGGCCTGCCGCGTTTTCGGTGAGGGTTTGCAGATAGGCCTTTTCGGTTTCGGCGGCCACGCGGTCCCAGCTGTATCGGGCCCGCGCCCGCTGCTGGCCGGCACGGCCCAGTTCCTGGCGCAGCGCTGGGTCGGCCAGCAGCCGGGCCAGCGCTCCGGCGGTGGCTTGCGGGTCCCGGGGCGGGACGTGCAGTCCGGTTCGATGGTCCACCACAGTGTCCCGCAGGCCGCCCACGGCCGCGGCGACCACCGGGACGCCGCAGGCCATCGCTTCGAGGGGGACGATGCCGAAGGGTTCGTACCATGGGGTGCACACGACGGCGTCGGCGCTGCGGAAGATGCCCGGCATGGCCTCGCGGGGTACCTGCCCGCGGAAAGTGACCTGCTGCCGGACCCCCAGCTCTGAGGCGACGGCCAGCAGGCGGCGGGCTTCATCGTCCGCCTCCATCCCGGTGGCGTCGCCGCCGCCGACGATCAGGAGTTCGACGTCGGGAAACCCGGCCTCCCGGAGCAGCGGCAGGGCCCGGATCACCACGTCCACGCCCTTGCGGGGTACGAGGCGTCCGACGGAGAGGATCCGGTGGGTTCGTCCGCGTGTGTCGGCCGGTCCGGACCCGGGAAAGAGCTCCAGGTCGACCCCGCAGGGGGCTATCGAGATCTTCGCCGGAGGGATCCCCATCGCCTTTAGCTCGAAGACCTCGTCGGAGCAGGTGGCGATGATCCGGTCCGCTCCGTGCCCGACGGAGGGCTCCAGCCATTGCCTCGCGACCGGGCTGGTGTCCGCGGCGCCCTGATGGCGGCGTTTCACGGTGCCCAGGGCGTGGAAAGTTTGGACCACCGGGATGTGCTCCCGGCCGGCGCGCATCCTCCGGGACGCGTCGAGGGCTGCCAGGCCCGACATCCAGAAGTGCCCGTGGACAAGGTCCGGTGGCCGTCTTTCCCAATCGCGGGCCAGCCCGCCGGCCAGCTCTCCCATGAACGGAAGGAGGTCGTCCTTGGGGACGTGGCGCGCAGGGCCGGCCTGGAGGTGGACCACTTCCAGGCGCGGGAAGATCCGGACCCTGCCCGGGAGGTCGGCCGCGTCCCGCCTGGTGTACACGGTGACGTGATGCCCCCGCCGCGCCAGCGCAGCGGAAAGGGCCGCCACGTGGACGTTCTGCCCGCCGGCGTCGACTCCGCCGAGGGCCGCCAGCGGGCTGGCGTGCTCGGAAACCATCGAAATTTTCACTGGCTCTTCCTTTCGTGAGTTGGAACGACGAGTCGCCCGTTCCGGAAGCGAGGCCCGGTCAGCTCCTCCAGCAGGGCATCCCAGGCGGCCAGGAACGCGGGCAACCCGTAGCGTTCCAGGGCCACCTCCCGGGCGATCCCGCCACGCCGGCGGGCTTCCTCCGGGTCCCCGGTGAGTAGCCGGGCGGCATGAACAAGGTCCTCCACGCTGGTTGAAATGGCCCCCGCTTCCGGCGGCACCGCGCGGATCGCCTCCGTGGTTGCCAGGACCACCACGGGCATGCCAAGGTGCATCGCCTCGAGCAGGGCAAGGCCCAGGGAGGTCCAGCGAAAGGGGTGGAGATACACCCGGCAGCGGGACATTTCCCGGTGCAGCTCGCCCGGCGGCAGGTCCCCCTGAACCGAGAGCGTTGGGGGACCCAGCCCTACGGCGTCGGACAGCCCGTTGCCACCCATGCCGAAAACGCGCAGCGGCGCTGCAGCGGCGAAGCGGGCCAGAAGGTCCGTTCCGGCGACCCTGCCCCGCCGGACCGGCTCATTGACGACGACGGCTAGGTCCGGGATCTCGCCGGTGTAAGCGTGGCCGGGGTCAGGGACCCCGTGCTCGATCACGAGGGTCGGTGCGGAGCCGTTGTCCCAGAACAGCTCATTGAAATGCGTCACGTGGACCACGGGGATGAACTGCTGGTCGGCCAGCGGGTGGACCGAGTTGGGTACCTCCCCTTTGGGAGTGTTGTGTTCCAGATAGACAGCCGGCAGGTCCTTGCCGGGCCGGCGGCCAAGCACCCGGGCCACCTCCGCCAGTTCCTCCGGGCGTTGCAGGACGACGGCGTCCACGCTGTCCGGAGCCAGGGCGTCGAGCCGGATTTCACGGACGGAGGCCGGCCAGGGACGGCCTCCACGGCCCAGCCCCCAGGGCCCCCGCCCGGGCAGTACAGGCAGGAGGTACTCATGGGAGCCGCGGACGAACGCATCAGTCCACGCCCCATGCACGTGCCAGAGAAGTATCTTCATGGATGCCGCACCCTTCGACGGGTGGACAGCGAGGAGACCCCGCCGATCAGTCGTTCCACCGCATCCAGAAGTTGTTCGGGCGCCACAGATGACAGGCACGGATGCCCCGGAACCGGGCATTCGGTGGCACGGCTCAGTCTGCAGGGGGCATTCTGGTCGCCGAGGATCTCCAGCGGCACGCCGTAGGGTGCCCAGCGGATGGCGGGCACCACCGGGGAGAACAGGCACGCCACTGGCGTTCCGACCGCCGCGGCGAGATGGGCCGGCCCGGTGTTCCCGCTGACCACGGCCTCGGCCCCGGCGAGCACCCCGGCCAGGGTCTTCAGGTCCGTGCGTCCACCCAGATCCAGTGCCGAGGGCCCCGCGACCGTGGCAGTCAATCTCGTTTCGTTCGGGCCGCCGGTGACCACAACGCGGTGACCAGCACCTTGGAGCAGTTCCACGGCCGCCGCATGGTGCAGCGGAGGCCAGGCCCGGGAGGGTGCGGCCGCCCCGGGATGGACCACGACGTACGGTTCCTCTCCTACCAGGGGGCGAACGTCCGGATAGTCCTGCACCCGAAGCCTGCCGTCATCTCCGGAAGGTAGCCGGTAGCCGGCTGCCGCTGCGATACCCAGGCCCCGCTCCGCCTCCGGCTGGTCTTCGGAAAAGTCCTCACCCGGCCGCAGCCTTACGTCCATGAGGCTCCCGGCATAGTCCGTCGATGCCCCCGCGATACGCTCCACACCCGCCAGCCGCAGCAGCAGAGCCAGCGGCAGCGGCGACTGATGGAACGAGGTCAGGATGACGGCCTCGTCGACCCGGGAGTCCCTGACGAATGCGGTGAGGACTTCGAGATGGCTCTTTTCGACCTTGGGGGCCGGTTTCACGATCCACGGGCATCTCCAGTTGAAGACCTCCGCGACGCCCGGCAGGAGGGCGGCGGCCTGCGCACCGTCCGGGCCACACACCACGAGGACATCGTTGGGAGCGCCGCCGTCGGGCCGCCTCCCGAAAGCCACAGCGCGGATCGCCGGACCTGCCAGCAGGACATCGCCGACTCCGTCGAGCCGGGCAACCAGGACCCGGCCCATCAGACGTTCCCCCGGGCCGGCGCATTCAACAGCAGGTCCACCGCAGTCCAAAGGTCAGAAGCCACCGCGGGAGCAGCTTCCACTTCCGCCGGGAGGGTCAGGGGGGTGGGAACCATGATGCCGCGGACTCCCGCCGCGCGGGCAGCTTCAAGATCGCTGCCGATGTCACCGACGTAGGCCGCCTCGCCGGGCACAATCCCCAGCCGCAGGCAGGCCCGGTTGATCAGCCCCGGCGCCGGCTTTCGGCAGGAACAGCCGTCCTCGGGCAGGTGCGGACAAATGTCCCACACATCGAAGGGGCCCAGCAGCCCCTCAACCCGGGCGTTCACAGCCGCCACCTGCGCGACGGACAGAATCCCGCGGCCTATTCCGGACTGGTTGCTCAGGACACCTGTGGCAATGCCCTGGGCCCTGAGGCGTTCCAGGACCTCTCCGGCAAGAGGCATGGGGTCCACGCGGGAAGGATCGCCGTTGTAGGGCACGTCGCGGATGAGGGTGCCGTCGCGGTCGAACAGGACAGCCCTCAGCGGTGGTGGTCCGGCGAAAGGTTTCATAACTGAATCGTTCCCCGTTGATGCGTCGGCTAAACGCGGCCGCCGGTGCGTCCGGGGACTAAACTCCGAAATCATGCGAACCAGGAAGGGCTGCCGCGATGGACGGATTTCGGGACGATGGAAGACCGGTGCTGGTGGTTCTCCGGGCGCTCCAGCTCGGCGATCTTCTGGTGGCCGTGCCGGCCCTGCATGCGCTGCGGCGCGCCTACCCCACGTACCGGCTGCTCTACGCAGCGCAGGGCTGGCTCGAGGACGTCGTCGCTCTGGTGGGCGGTTTCGAACTGCTGCCGACCCATGGCCTGGACGAACCTCTGGACCTGAGACCCGGGACGGTGGATGTTGCCGTCAACCTTCACGGCCGGGGGCCCGAAAGCCAGTCCCGGGTCGAGGCCCTCCAGGCCAACAAAACCATCTCCCACCTTTCCGGTCGGACGCCGGGACCGCCGTGGATCGACGGCATCCACGAGCGGGAGCGCTGGTCACGGCTGCTTCGGTGGCATGGCATCAACGCCGACCCGCTGGAGGTTTTCCTAAACACTCCAGGCGTACCGACACACCAGCCCGGGGCGACAGTCGTCCACGTGGGCGCTGCCTACGGCAGCAGGCTGTGGCCTGCGGAGCGCTTCGCTGAAGTCGCGGCGGTGCTGAAGGAATCCGGTCACAACATCGTCTTCACGGGCGGCCCGGCCGAGAGACAACGCGCTCTTGGCGTAGCACACAGGGCGGGATGCGGGGCCCGTTTGGTCCTTGCAGGCAGGCAAACGCTCGGGCAATTTGCTGCCCTGATGGCGCAGGCGCGTCTCGTGGTTTCCGCCGACACGGGGGCGGCCCACCTGGCCTCTGCGTTCGGCCGGCCCTCGGTTGTGTTGTTCGGCCCGGCGCCGCCGGAGGAATGGGGGCCCCCGCCGGGTCCCCATATCGCACTGACAAAGGCTGGGCTGCGCCGGGGCGATGCGTTCGCCGCCGACCCGGATCCTGCGCTGCTGGGGGTCTCTGTTCAGGACGTGCTGGAAGCCGTCCGCGACCTTGGGCTGTTATGACCTTCCGCCTCCGAGAGCCGCTGCTGGAGAGTCACTAGCACCCGCGCCAGCCGTCGTGAGATCTGCATCTGCGACACCCCGAACCGTTTACCCAATTCAGTCTGGGTTTCCTCGCAGAAGTAGCGGCGGTACAGCAGCTCCCGTTCCGGACCGGAGAGTTCGCCCATGGCCTGGCTTAGGCAGAGGAGCTCCTCCATCTGCTCAAACGCGGGATCCTGGACTGCCAAATCCTCGGCCGGCGACGGAGCGTCGCAGTGCGGATCGGCGGCATCGAGTGAATCGGGCCGCATGCTGGATCCGGCCGCCGCCGCCTCCCGGACGGCCCTAACGGGAACATCCAACTCCCGGGCCAGTTCCGCCGGACTCGGAGTCCGGCCCAGGGCTTGGGCCATTTCCTGCTCTGCACGCAGCAGTTCGGCACGAAGGTTCTGCACCCCCCGCGGCGGCCGGACGACCCAGCACCTGTCACGCAGATAGCGCTTGAGCTCCCCGGTGATGGTGGGGGTGGCGAAGCCAGGGAAACTGGTTCCCCTGGCTTCGTCGAACGCCCTGGCCGCCTTGACGAGGCCCAAATAGGCCACCTGGACCAGGTCTTCCCTTTCGCGGCCCCTGCCGGCGAAGCGCCCCGCCAGCGACTCTGCCAAATCCAGGTAGTCGACGACCAGCCGGTTCTCGAACGCTTCCCGGATTTGTCCGTTCGAGGACGAATACTTTCGGGAGTCGACCATGTCAGCATTTCCTTTGACCATGGGTTCCGATAAGCCCGTGGCAGGACTTAGAAGCAGGAAATCATAAGCCTGCTTATAATTCAATACTTCTTCGTTCCCGGGAAAGACAGCGCACACCTCGGGACGCCCTGTCCTTGCGTCATGCCGGCTTCAGTCAACGCAAAAACAAGGGGTGTCCAGGTGCTGCATGGAACCGGAACGGAAACCCGCGGCACGCCTGCCTTCGGGAGCAAGGCCACACGCCGCAGCCCCGGGAAGACCAGGACCATCGACGCTTCATGCCCGGACGGGCGCGCCACGACGCGGGGACGCCGCCAAAGGGCTTATCGGTCAGAGACTAAGGACGCGTCCAACGGTGATCCGGCGCTGGCACCCTTGCGCACCCGGGGGGCCGGGAGTTTACTCTTCGTGTCCCTGATCCCCGCTCATCTGGTCCTCCGCGGGCGGGGTCTCCCCCGGGAGCGCGCCCCCTTCAGGTTCCAGCCCAGCGGTGTTCCCCTCCAGCGGATCCGGGTTCGAAGACGACGCCGAATCCTCGGCCTTCCCGCGCTGGACCCAGGCTGCCGCCGATGACGCCTCGTCCGGAGCGTCCGGTCCGCCACCAGAATGTTGGGAGCTCATCAACTTCAGCCTTCCGCGCCTATTGGCTATGGACTATTGGTAAGCATGCTGATATTCCTGAAGTTGTCAAGACCGCACCAGAACCACGTGATGACAGCGAAGGAGCAAGCTGATGGGAATCGGAGAGAACGTCCGTGGAGCGGCCGAGAACGCCCTCAAGGATCTGGCCGGCCTCTCAGAGCCAAACGACGACGCTCATGTGCCGGAGCCCGGCGAACCTTATGAAGACATCAAGGTCCACTCCTCCATTAGCGAAGGATCCAACGCTGGGGACCCGAGGGCTGCGGTCGACAGCAGGGACCGGCCGGGCACACCGGTGGAGGAGCCAGGCCGCGGGACTGCCGGGAATATCGTTCCCTAATCCCGGTGCGTCGGGCAGGGAAGCGGTATCGGGCGGGGCGAACCGTTCGGGTCTTCCGCGCGGTGTCCCGGGACCGGGCGGCTTGCCGGATCCGGACCAGAAGGGCCTTCGCGCTGACCCCTCGGAGGGGGATAGAGATCCGAGCGCGTCCATGGGCCGCGGCTGACAGGCGGCAGCCACTGCGACCGGATCATCAGCTGGGAGTGCCTGTACGTTGGCGTGGATAGCTCCAACCACCGGCGCCGAACCTTGTGTCCGGTAGACATCGATGGGTCTGGCTCCCAAGTGAAGGTTGGGACTGCACATCCAGAGCGTGGCCTGGGCCGGTACAGGCCGGGGTAGCTACCGAGGTCGCAGGTTACGCGACAGTTCGGACTCGGGCTGCTATTGACGGCCGTCTTCGCAGCTGGTCGAGTGCAAAGCTGTGAGTTACAGACTCTGTCCTTCTGTTGGAGTGCGGCCGCCGGTAGCCGTGATTACATCAACCTATGTTGACGGAAGGTCCATTATCGGTGACTCAGAATGTGATCTGATAGGGGGTTTAGGCCTTGATCCGGCCCGGGTTTGCATGCGACCATCAAGCGTGACAGCAGTGACAGTCGCCCGCGGCGGGCTGAAAGCCCACCAGGATTCCATCCGGCTTTCCGACGCTGACCTGGTTCGTGACTTGAGAGATCTGCTCGGCGCAAAGCTCGTCGCCCACATCGGCTCCGTGAAGGAAACCCGCGCCGTCCGGCAGTGGGCCGATGCAGAGCGCAAACCCTCCGCCGACGTGATTCAGAGGCTCCGCACGGCGTACCACGTGGCTGCCCTGCTGGCCGAGGGTGATTCCCGGGCCGTCGTGCAGGCCTGGTTCCAGGGGATGAATCCGCAGCTTGATGATGTCCCCCCTGCCCGACTGCTCCGCGAAGGTCAGCTGGACGACGCGGGCCCGCTGGTCCTGGCCGCCGCCCGCGCTTTCGCGGAGGCGAGCTGACCGGCGGTTCCTGCACAACTGACCGCGGCCGAGGCCGCGGGAAGAGTCGGCCGTGTCGGATTCCGCCCGGACCCTTGGGCTTTGGAGCGGCTGGGCATGGGCCCCCGACGGCCGCCTACGCCGCAGTGATCCGCACCGGCAGGGACTCGAACCCGCGGAGCACGTTGTGCAGGATCGGCACCGGGGCGCCGTCGGGTTCGATGGCGGCCACCCGCTGTAGCAGTTGTTGCAGCACGATTTCCATTTCGAGCCGGGCGATCGGCTGCCCCACGCACTGGTGCAGGCCCATCCCGAAGGCGACGTGGCCGGAGGCGTTGCGGTCGAGGTCGAACTCGTCGGCGTTGTCGCCCCATTTGCGCGGGTCCCGGTTCGCGGCTCCGAGGAACACCAGCACCTTCGCGCCGGCGGGCAGGTGCACGCCGCCCAGGACCGTGTCTACGGCTACGGTCCGGTGGAACTTCTGGAACGGCGATTCCAGGCGGAGCGCCTCGTCCACGGCGAACTTGGACATCTTCGGGTTCTCCCGCAATTTGGCCCAGGCTTCCGGGTAGCGGGCCAGCACCGAGAGCATGTTGCCGATGCCGAAAATGGTGGTGTCCACGCCCGCGGACAGCAGAGCCCGGACCAGCAGGGTGGCCTGCTGCTCAGTGATCAGGCCGTCCTTCACGCGTTCCCAGATCTGGGCGCCGAAGCCGGTGTCGTCCAGGTTCTCGCGCTGGCAGTTGCGCATGACCGCGGCGGCGTGCTCGTCACCCTGGGCGAAGGCCTGCTTGAAGATGTAGTTCTCCGGGCCGAATGCGTTGAACACCATGTTGCCGTACGGCAGCAGGTGTTCACGGCCGACGTCGGGAATCCCTACCGCGTCCGGGAAGACACGCAGGGGGTATTTCTCGGCGAGGTCCGTGATGGCGTCGAAACGTTCGCGGCGCGCCAACTGCTCCGTCAGTTCCACAGCCGGCGGTGTGAACGGCTCCCGGAGGGCGCGGACGGTACCGGGGTTGATGACGCCGGTCAGTGCGCGGCGCATCACGGTGTGGATGGGCGGATCCGATTCGAGGATGCTGGGCGGGCGCCAGCCCGAGTCTTTCCGGATGTCCCGGGGGCCAAGACCGCCGGAGGAGATGTAGGTTTCGAAGTCGGTGAGGACCTCGTAGACCTCCTGGTAGCCGGCCACGGCGTAGCTGCCGGTGCTCTCCAGGTAGGAGACGGCGCCGGCATCGCGGAGCCGCCCCAGGAAGGGGTACGGGTCGAGGAGGTTCGCGGTGTCGAAGGGGTCCTCGCCCAACACATTGGCTTCATGGGTGGTAACAGTCATTGGAAATGCTCCTGGGAACGAAACTTGGCTGGGGCGGACCGGCCAGCGGCGGGACGGAAGGATTGGGCTGGAGCCGGGGGTAAGGGACGGGGCTAAAGATCCAGGACGAGGCGCGGGCAGCCGGCAGCGGCGCGGGAGACGCAGACCAGCATGATCTCGCCGGCTTCGCGGTCTTCCTCGGTCAGGACGGCGTCGCGGTGCTCGGGCTCGCCGGAGATGATCTGGGTTTCGCAGGTGCCGCACAACCCGCCGCGGCAGGAGGACAGGACGCGCACGCCCACCTCTTCCACGGCTTCGAGGATCGTCTTGTCGTTCGGCACGGTCACCGTGGTCCCGGTGCGTGCCAGCTCCACCTCGAAGGGCGCGTTGGCGGCGGCGGCACCCAGCGTCGATGCGACGAAACGTTCGGTGTGCAGGGCACCGGGGGGCCAGCCCATGCAGCGTTCTTCCACGGCGCCGAGGAGCCCGCCGGGCCCGCAGGCGTACACCAGCATGTGTGCCCGGGGCATGCCGAGGATCTGGTCAAGGTCCAGCCGGCCAACCTCGTCCTCGGCCATGATGTGGACACGGTCCGCGCCGTACCGGTCCTCCAGCTGCCGGGCGAAAGCCATCGTTTTCCGGCTCCGGCCGCCGTAGATCAGCGTCCATTCCTTGCCGGCAGCCTCGGCCGCCTCAAGCATCGGGATCAGCGGGGTGATGCCGATGCCGCCGGCGATGAAAAGGTAGCGGCGCGACTCGCGCAGAGGGAAGTTGTTGCGCGGCCCGGAGATGGTGAGCGGCGTGCCGGCCAGCAGGGCGTGGACCGCCTTTGATCCGCCGCGGGAATCGGGCACATGCAGCACGCCGATCCGCAGGCGGTCCAGTTCCTCCGGGGAGGAACACAGCGAGTACTGGCGTACCAAGCCATCGCCCACATGGACGTCGATGTGCGCGCCGGCCTGCCAGGGCTGGAACGGCTGGCCGTCCACGCGCCGCAGGACCAGGGAGACCACCTGGTCCGCCACAATATCCACCTGGTCGACGACGGCGTCGATGGTGGCTCCTGCAGATGCAGTCATCAGGGTCTTCACTTCCTTTGGAAAGGCTCGCCTGCCAGGCAGGCCCCGGCCGGAGATCCGGCCTCAATATCGTCTTACTTGAGGTTAGGTGTTCCACAACACATCAGGCGGGCACGTTTCCATCCAACGGAAAGACTCGCCGGGCGAAAAGCGGCGGAACCGGTACTACCGCGGCAAATGCTCCACACCCAGCCGCCGGGCGATCCCCCGCGCGGCGATGTTGAGCACCGGAACCACGCTGCCCACCGGAACGGGACGGCCCCTGGTGACGATGCCCAGCGCCGCCACCAGCTGGTTGTTGGGCAGGAAGACCGGGACGGCCAGGCCGTAGTTGTCCGGCCCCGCTTCTTCCTCAGTGGTGGCGTAACCGGAGTTCCGGACCCGCTCGATCTCGGCGGCCAGCACCGCCGGACTGGTGATGGTCCGCGGCGTGTGCGGCTCCAGCCGCCGGGCAGCGGCGGAAAACAGGTCCTTGGCCCCGTAGGCCAGCATGATCTTGCCCGCGGCGCTGGCGTGGAGCGGCAGGCGCGCGCCCACCCGCCGGAACGGCTGGCCCGCGCCGGTGCCGGACATCCGCTCCACCAGCAGGACCTCCTCCCCGTCCAGGATGAACAGGTTCACCACGTTGTGCGTGACGAAGAGGACGTCCTGCATGAAGGGGGCAGCCACCTCGGCAATGTTCTGCTGCGCGGGGGCCAGCAGGCCAAGGCGCCAGATCCGCTGCCCCACCCGGTATTCGCCGTGGAGCTTTTCCAGGCCGCCCCAGGCCACCAGTTCGCCGGCAAGCCGGTGCGCGGTGGCCACCGGAAGGTTGGCACGGCGGGCCATGGCGCTGAGGCTCTGGACGGAGTGTTCGGAATCGAAGGTGCCCAGCAGGGCCAGTGCGCGGGACGTCACGCTCGCTGCGTGCCGGGCGGCAGCACCGCCGTCGGCAGCCGGAAGCGTCCGGGGCCGCACCGTCGACGCCGGCCGGCGGACGGTGGGTCCGTTCGGGGCAGCGTTTGCCATGCATCACCCCTTCTGAGCTGAACATTTGAGGACCGCGGCCGTTGACGCCGTCCCGTTTGTGCAATTTTAAGGCCCGGCGCCGGTGCCTCCTACTGTGCGGAAGATGAGGTCCCGGTGTCGTGCGTTTAAGGGGGTGCTCAGCTGGCCACGGAAGCGAGGGCCGAGCCTCGGTAGGCACCCAGGCCGCCATCCACCCGGATGTCCGAGCCGTTCACCCACGCCGACTCGGGGCGGAGCAGGAAGTCGATGACGGGGGCGATGTCGTCCGGGTCGCCGAAGCGGCCCAGCAGGGCGCCTGCGCCCTCGACCTTGTCGCGTCCGTGGTCCTTCTTGAAGTCCTCCAGAATGGGCGTGGCTACGGGTCCCGGGCTGACGCTGTTGACGCGGATGCGCTGCGGAAGCAGTTCGGCGGCAAGGTGTTCGGTGAGGAGCCGGACGCACTGCTTGGAGAAGAGGTAGGACTCGCCGGTGATGCCGCCGTCGCCGGCAACAGCATCCAGCGCGGCAGCCTGGTCCTGGGCGAGTGCGAAAGCGGAGCACCGGTCCTTCACATCACGCCACTGCACGGCAACGCTGGAGGCCAGGTTCACGACGGCGGTCCCCTCGCCGAGCAGCGGGGCCAAAGCCCTGACCAGTCCGCGGACCCCGAAGACGTTGACGGAGAGCACCGTCCGCCAGGGTGCGGTGCCGGGGACGCCGGCGATGTTGGCCAGGCCCGCGATGCCGTGCGGAGCGGCGGCGGAGACTGCCGCTGCGGCGGCGTCGATACCGGCCTGGCTGGAAAGGTCCGCCTGCACGAAGGTGCCGCTGAACTGCGTGGGAGCGTTGCGGTCGATGCCGATCAGCGGCACCCCGCGTCCGGAGAGGATCTGCGCCGTCCGGGCGCCGATGCCGGAGGAAACCCCGGTGAGGACGATGGGCAGCTGCTCTTGGGACATGGGGACTCCTCATTGGTGCGTGATGTGCTTCACTCCATAGTGGCAAGTCTGCTCCGCCCATCACGACGGGCTTTCCGTTGGATGGAAAGGTCCGGGCGGATTGTGACGGGTGCCAAGACACTGGGATAAGTATTCCCTCCCGGCCGAAAGGACAGACCATGACGGCAGCCCATTACGAGATCCTGGACCCGGCGACGCTCGAACTCGTGGGACACGCTCCGGAAAACACGGAGCACGATGTTGAGCTGGCGGTTGCGGCCGCCCACGCCGCCGCACCAGGCTGGGCCGCGGACCGCGAAGCACGCCGCAGCGCCCTGCGTGCCGCCGCTGCCCTGATCCGCCGCGACCTCGATGCCCTGGCCACCCTGCTCTCCCGGGAGCAGGGCAAGCCCAAGGCAGATGCCGCCGGCGAATTCACCGTGGCAGCAGGCCTCTTTGAGTACTACGCGGACCTGGCCTGGGACGAAACCGAACATCTGAAACCCCGCGCCGACCGTACCCTTGAAGTCCAGTACCGGCCGGTGGGCATCGTCGGCACCATCACGCCGTGGAACTTTCCCATCTCCCTGCTCTGCGTGAAACTCGCCCCTGCCCTGCTGGCCGGCTGCACCGTGATCGCCAAGCCCTCCCCCTCCACGCCGTTGTCCACCCTCGCCCTGGTCACCCTGCTCAACGAGGTCCTCCCCGCCGGCGTGATGCAGGCCCGGACCGGTTCGCGGAGGATAGTGAACGTTGCGCTGAGCACCTCCCCCGGCATCCGCAAGATCTCCTTCACCGGCTCCACTGAAGTGGGCATCTCCATCGCACAGCAGGCCGCCCCCACGGTCAAGCGCGTCACCATGGAGCTCGGCGGCAACGATCCTGCCATCGTGCTGGACGACGCGGACATCGCCGTCACCGCCCGCGGGATCGTGGGCAGCGCCTTCCGCAACGCCGGCCAGGTGTGCATGGCGGTCAAGCGCGTGTATGTCCCGCGCAGCCGCAGCACGGAACTGGCCGAGGCCATCGCCGCTGAGGCATCCCGCCATGTGCTGGGCCACGGCATCGCAGAGGGCACCACCATGGGCCCCATGCACAACGAATCCCAGCTCAAGCTGGTCCACGGCCTGATTGACTCCGCCGTGGGCGCCGGCGCCCGCATCATCACCGGCGGCACCCCCGGCTGCGACCTGCCCGGCTATTTCCTCTCCCCTACCGTGGTGATCGGCGCCGAACCGGGAATGGACCTGGTGGAGCAGGAACAGTTCGGCGCGGCACTGCCCATCGTCGCCTACGACGATCTCGATGCAACCATCGCCGGTCTCAACGCCGGGGAATTCGGTCTGGGCGCATCCGTCTGGAGCCCCGACCGGGACCGTGCCTATGCCACCGCCTCACGGATCGAGGCCGGAACAGTCTGGGTCAACCAGCACACCCTGGTGGAACCGGACGCCCCGTTCGGCGGCTGGAAGGCCTCCGGCGTCGGCCGTGAACGCGGCCGCTGGGGCCTGGAGGAATACCTGGAAACCCGCGTCATCAATGGCCGCCCCCACTCCTGATCCCGCACCAACCCTGCAGAAGGACTTCCCGTGAGCGTCGAACTGATCACCCTTGGCACCGCCGCCGGCCCGGCCATCCGCGGACCGGAAAACGGCATCTCCAGCGCACTGGTCGTGGGCGACGCCTTCTACATGGTGGACTTCGGCCTGGGCTGCTCCCGCGCCGCCCACGAGGCAGGACTCCGCGGCAAGGACTTCGCGGCGGGCTTTATCACCCACCTGCACTCGGACCATGTGGTGGAGCTGCCCGGCTTCCTGCTGTGGAACTGGGGCAACCCGGTGGAGGGCTTCACCGGGCCGGTCTCGGTGGTGGGCCCGGGCAAGGACGCCACCCGCGCCGGCGGCGCACGGCTGTCCGGCACCAGCGAGCTGGTGTCCCACGCGCTGGAGGCCTTCTCCTACGACATCGACATCCGCGTCCATGACGAGGCACGACCGGACCTGGCCTCCCTCCTGCACACCCTGGACCTCACCACACCCCCGCACGGGACACCGGAGGCTGCACACCCGTTTGACGTCTACGAGGATGACCGGGTCAAGGTCACCGGCATCCTGGTGGAGCACCCGCCCGTCCGGCCCGCGCTGGCGTTCCGCTTCGACACGGAGGCCGGATCGGTGGTGTTCTCCGGCGACACCGCCGAATGTGATGCCATGGCCGTGCTCGCCAGCGGCGCGGACGTCCTGGTCCATGAAGCGGTAAACCTCGACTTCTACGCGGACAAGGGTTTCGCGCCGGAGTTCCTGAACCACCAGCGGATCGCGCACACCCCGCCCGAGGGCGCCGGCCGCGTAGCCGCAGCCGCCGGCGTGGGGCGCCTGGTGCTCTCCCACCTGGCCGGCCGCGCCGAGCCGCAGTGGTGGCGCAGCCGTGCCGCCTCCACCTTTGACGGCCCCGTAGACGTGGCCGCCAGCGGCCAGCGCTTCCGCATCGGCAGCCCGGTCCTGGCATCCGCATAAGAAATCCGGCCGAAGGAACCCGGGCACTCCAGCAAGGACAGCTCTTGGCACTGCCCTCACCCACCACAGCGCTTGATGACAGACGGACCACGACGGACGGGGCCTGGCTTGCCGTGCTGGCCGCGGGCACCGCGGCAGCCATGCATATCTGGAAGCTGCCTGCCGCCCTGGCCGGCATCCAGGCGGACCTGGGCACCACACTGGTACAGGCCGGGCTGCTGCTGGGCATCATCCAGGTGGCCAGCGTGGTGGGTGGCCTGGCCACCGCCGTGGGCGGAGAGATGGCCGGCCTGCGCCGCCTCCTGGTCGCCGGACTGATCCTGCTCAGCGCCGCCTCCGCGCTCGGCGCGGCCGCCCCCAGCACGGAACTGCTGATGGCGGCACGCACCCTGGAGGGCATCGGCTTCCTGCTGGCCGTCGTCGTCGCCCCTGCCCTCATCCGCAAAGTGGCCGCGCCCCGGCGGCTGAACGTTGCGCTGGCGGGCTGGGCCATGTTCCAGGGCATGGCCACGCTGATCGGCCTGTCCGCGGGTGCCCTCTTCCTGCAGGCCGCCGGCTGGCGCGAGTGGTGGCTGGTGATGGCCGTTGTCACGCTGCTCCCGGTGCCGCTGCTGCTCCGGTTGGTGCCCAGGGACGTGCTCCCGTCCGACGCCGGACTCCGGCCTGCGCTGCGCCGGGTGGGCCGCACGGTTGCCACCCGCAGGCCATGGATCACCGGGGTGGTCTTCGCCTGCTACACGGCGCAGTGGATGGCCGTGCTCGGATTCCTGCCGTCCATCTACCGGTCAGCGGGCCTGGACGGCCCGTGGCCCGGCATCCTCAGCGCCATCGTGGGCGGGGTCAACGCCATCGGAGCACTCAGCGCAGGCCCGCTCATCCAGCGCGGCCTGTCCGAGCGGAAAATCATCTTCTGGACCTTCCTGGCGATGTCCGCCGCGTCCGTCGCCACGTTCGCCGTCGGCTGGGAAAACATCCAGAACGGCATCCTTGCCCAGTTTGTCCTCATCGCCGTGTTTTCCGCCGTCGGCGGCCTCATCCCTGCCGCGGTGACCAGCTACTCGGTGCGCATCGCCCCCGCGGACGGGTCTGTCACGGCGGTGCTGGGTCTGACACAGCAGATCTTCAACGTGGGGAATTTCCTCGGGCCCATGCTGTTCGCCCTGCTCGCCACCCGCACCGGCGGCTGGGGCACCGCCTGGTGGCTGACGTGCGGGTTGAGCGTCCTGGGAATGGCCCTGCTGGCGTTCCTGGGAGCAGCCGACGGCGTGACCGCCGGGGGTGCACGGAGCCCGGGAAAGCGGCTTTCCATCCAACGGAAAGCTAAAATGTAAGGTCGATCACACGCACCTAGAGTCAAGGAAATGCCGCTGCAATCCAGCAAGGGCTCCCTCATCAACGATTGGGCATACTGTGTCTGCAACTCCACTTTCCGGCGTGGCGCCGGGCTCCGCGAACTCCCGCGATCCCCGGACCTGGTCCCCGGCTAAACGTAACCGCTACGGCTGGTTCATCACATGCAGCCTGCTCTTCCTGATGATGCTCAGCTGGGCGGACAAGGCAGTCCTGGGCATTGCCGCCGTGCCGCTGATGAAGCAGCTGGGCATCACCCCCGAGCAGTTCGGCCTGGTGGGCAGCGCCATGTTCCTGACCTTCGGCGTGGCCCAGATCGTGGCAGCACCCATCGCCAACAAGGTCTCCAGCAAATGGATCCTACTGGTCCTGTGCCTGCTGTGGTCCCTGGCGCAGGCCCCCATCCTGCTGTTCGCGTCGCTGCCCGCCCTCTGGGCCAGCCGCCTCCTTCTGGGCGCAGGCGAGGGCCCGCTGGCGCCGGTGCTGATGCACGGCATCTACAAGTGGTTCCCGGAGAAGAAGGGCGCCACCCCGGCCGCCCTGGCGTCCTCCGGCGTGACGCTGGGCATTGTGGCGTTCGCCCCCGTCCTGGCCTGGGTGATCGGGCAGTTCGGCTGGCAGACCGCCTTCGCAGTGCTGGCCGTCGTGGGGCTGGTCTGGACCGTCTTCTGGTTCATCGTGGGCAAGGAAGGCCCCTACACCAGCCGGCAGGCAGAGCAGGACATCGACGGCATCGCCCCGGAAGAAGCTCCTGTGGTGGTGGAGACCAAGGTCCGCTACTGGCGCACCATCCTCTCCCCCAGCTGGATCTTCGCGGTCCTGGCCTCCTTCTTCGGCTACTGGACCTTCACCCTGGCCATGTCCTGGGGACCGGCGTACTTCCAGAACGTCCTGGGCTTCAGCGGGCAGCAGGCCGGCACCATGATCGCCCTGCCCGCCGCCTGGGGCACCATCGCCACCGTGGGCCTGAGCGCACTCACCCAGCGCCTGCACCTGAAGGGCGTCCCCACACGCAAGGCCCGCGGCTGGGTACTCGGCAGTGCCGGAACCTTCGCCGGCGCCTGCCTGGTGGGGGCAACCATGACCACCTCCCCGGTCCTGTCCATCGTTCTCATGGTCTTCGGCTTCGGCACCGCACCCGCGCTCTTCGCCATCACCTACCTCGTGGTGGCAGAACTGACCACCATCGGCCAGCGCGGCGCCAACCTCTCCATCGCCAACGCTGTCCTCACCACCGGCGGCGTGTTCGCGCCGGCAGTCTCGGGCTTCCTGATCGGCGGCGCGGCCACCCCTGCTGACGGTTACCGCGCGGCATTCGCCCTGGCCGGGGGCCTGATGCTGACCTTCGGCGTCCTGGCCCTGGTGTTCGTCAACCAGCAGCGCGACCGCGGCAGGCTTGGCCTTGACGCAGCCGTTGTCCCCGCGCCGGCTGCAACCACCCCGATTGACTCCGCCCTGACCGCCGGAGCGGATCCTGCCTCCCTTGGGGCAGTCACCAGGGCCTGAGCCCAGCCCGGACGGCAGGTAGGCGTCAGGAGCCAGCGGCCGTCTTCGACGGCCGCTGGCTCCTGACAATCGGCATGTACTTGAAGACCGCATTGCAGCCCGAACCTCAAATACACCAGAATCTTCCCCGGCAAACTGCGGCCTCCGCACCATCGCCTGAGCTGAAGAACACACGACTGACCCTGGAAGGAACCACCCATGGAGGATCTTAAGTCCCGTAGCGGCGGCGGACGCACCGGCTTCTCGGGACGGATCCTGCGTGGCGGCACCGAACCCGACCCCCGGTTCACGTTGGCAAATGAACGCACGTTCCTGGCGTGGATCCGCACCTCGCTGGCATTGCTCGCCGGCGGCGTCGCCGTGGAAGCCTTCATGGCCGACCTCTTCGGCCCCGAACTGCGCAAAACGCTCGCCGTCCTGCTGCTCGTGCTCGCACTCCTCGTAGGCGGCGGCTCATTCTTCCGCTGGCTCAACGTCGAGCGCTCCATGCGCCGCAAAGTCCCGCTTCCGTTACCTTGGACTGCCCCCATCCTGGCGATCGGCGCGGCCCTCGTCACCGCCATCATGGTGGTCTTCGTCCTCGCCCGTCCCCTCTGATCCGTGCCTTCCCGACGTTACACGCCAACCCATGGCGACCCCGGACTCCAGCCGGAACGCACGGACATGGCCTGGGGGCGCACTACCCTGTCCATGGCGGTCGCGGCCGCCGTCTTCCTTCGCTGGATGCCACACCACGGCTGGTTCGTCGGCACCCTCGTAGCGGCCTCTGCCGTCACGGCCCTGGGTATCAATTTCACCCGCAAGCGGCGATTCCACCGCGCCATCCACGGCATCAACCAGGATGCCATCACACCGGACATAGCTTCAACCGCTGCCGCCGCAGCGAGCCTCGTCGTCCTCGCCGGTCTCGGAATCTTCACCGTCTTGCTCATCTAAGTTGGCACACCATGATGCCTCTGACCGGGGATGCGACAATTATCGTGAGACATCTGAGGCCCTTCCACAAATGCCGGGTCTGACACCCCTATCCCTGCCCGACGCCACAGCGATGGAAGAATTCGTCTTCCATCACGATCTCGTGCAGAAATGGGCGACGACGCTAAATGCACGAAGTATCCTCGACTTGGACTGGGTCGACGGCGCAGCCACGTTCTGGAACCAGCTCACGCGGGACGTGATCTCCGGAAACAGCGGCAAGCCCGGACCGTGGATGAACGGTCCCCGCGAGCAAAACCTCAAAGACGGCCCTCCCGCGCGGGGCCACCTCTAGAGGGATCAGATTCCCGTACCCGCGCGCTATCCAGGAACAGACGCGCAAAAGCCCTGAACTAATTCTCCGTCAAAGGCTCCGAAGAAACCGACGAGGACCACTCCGTCGGGCCTCGCTGAAGCCGAGCAGACGGTCCCGGCAACTCCGCGGACCATAGCCATTTCGCTAGCCAGGCGTCCGCCTGAATAGCAGTGAACCCAAGCGACCACTTGTCCTAACTATGCGCCGGTTCCACTGTTGGTCTGGCTCAACTTGGCCGATAGCCGCGATTACGTCAACCTAAGTGGACGAAGATGCGTTATCGCCGCTTCCCGAGTCAGCACGCCGGACACCGCTTGCCAGATGTGCGGCGGGCTGCGAGGACAGCCAGGAGCATGTGGGTGCAAAGGCCGTGCCTCCAGAGACATGGCAGGCTGAGCGCAGCGCTAATATACCGGTGAACCCAGTTTGCGTTGTGGGACTATCGTGTGGCGATGTGGTCCGATCCGCGCATACGCACTGCGACGAGGATGCCGGAGAGTGCGGTGAGGGCGCCGACGACGGCGACTGCCGCCGGGATGCCGAAGGCGTCCGCGAGGATGCCGGCGAGCAGTGCTCCGACGGCGAATCCGCCGTCGCGCCAGAGCCGGTAGATGCCTACGGAGCGTGCCCGCCATTGCGGGTGGGCGACGTCGCCGATGGCGGCCAGCAGGGTGGGGTAGACCATGGCGGTTCCCAGGCCCAGGAGGATGGCGGCGGCAAGCCAGATCCCGAAACCGGTTCCGAAGGCGACCATGCCCAGTGCTACGGCCTGGACGAGCATGCCGCCGACGATCAGCCATTTCCGCCCGTATTTATCCGACATCGCGCCGGTGACGAGCTGGCCGGCTCCCCAGACGGCGGGGTAGACGGCGGCGAGGATCCCGATCTTTTCGATGTTCAGTCCCGCTGCGGCGAACAGGAGCGGGAACAGGCCCCAGGCGAGGCCGTCGTTGAGGTTGTTCACCATGCCGGCCTGGCTGACCGAGGACAGTGACTTGTCCCGGAAGCTGGTGAGGGTAAAGATTTCCCGGTTGCTCAGTTCCCCGTGGGCGTCGGCGTGGGCGGACGTGTGGTTGGCGGCCTCGAGCCTGGCATGGCCCCGGGTTTCTTTCACCGCAAAGACCGACAGGCCCAGGCCCAGCGCGATGTAGGCGGCGCCGAGCAGGAAGGGTCCGGGCCGCAGCCCGTAGCTGGCGGCGATGTAGCCGGTGGCCAGCGCGGTCCCGGCGACGCCGAGGTAGCCGGCGGCCTCGTTCAGGCCCATGGCCAGGCCGCGCCGGGACGGGCCGACGAGGTCCATCTTCATGACCACGGTGGTGGACCAGGTCAGGCCCTGGCTGATGCCGAGGATGACGTTGGCGGCGACGATCCAGGCCCAGGAAGGGCCGAAGATCAGCAGAAGCGGGACGGGGATGGCGATGAGCCAGCCGGTCACGAGGACGGGTTTGCGGCCGTAGCGGTCCGAGAGGGTGCCGGCGAAGTAGTTGGTGCCGGCCTTGGCGAGCCCGAAGGCGAGGATGTAGGTCAGGGCGGATGTGTAGAGGTCCAGGTGGAAGACCTGGTCCGCCAGCAGCGGCAGGACGGTGCGTTCCTGGCCGAGGGTGCCGCCGACGAGGGCGTTGACGGCGACCAGGAGCATGAACTGGGCGATGTTCTGGCGCAGGCCCAGGGTGAGCGCGGGCCGTGCGGCGGTGCCGGTCTTTGCGCTGGTGTCGCGGTTGCTCATTTGGCAGCCTCCAGGTCCGTGCCGGTTTCCACGGCGCGGCCGGCGGCGGCCGCCCAGTCGGCGGGTCCGCCGTTGAAGACGGCGATGCCGGTGCGGCCGGATGAGGCGAGAATGCTCGCCCCGCCCATCGCGCGTTCACCGTGACCGCACATCACGACGACCGGGCCTTCGGGTGCGCCGGCGAGATTCTCGGCGAGGTAGCCGAGTTCGATGTTCACGGCACCGGGGACGTGGCCTGCCTCGTATTCGCCGGTCTGGCGGACGTCGAGCACGGCGGCCCCTGCCTGCAGCCGTTCCATCATTTGCCCGGACCCGATCAGGGGTACGGTGTCGGCTCCGGAGTGTTCCCGGGTCCAGGCGGGGTAGCCGCCGTCCAGTTCCCCGGCGAGGGTGTCGAAGCCGACCTTGGCCGCGGCTGTGGCGATGTCGGCGGGGTCCTGTTCCGGGCCGCGGACGATGACGACGGGCCGGTCCGGGGTGGCGAGCCATCCGAGCCAGGTGGCGAAGACCGGGCGGAACGGGATCGAGAGCGAGCCGGGGATGTGCCCGGCGGCGTAGTCTGCGGGCTGGCGGGCGTCGATGACCTGCGCGCCCTGACCGGCAAGAGTGCTTACCTGAGCTCCGGTGAGCGGGGTGAGGCGGGGCTGCCCGCGGAGGACGGCGGGGCCGCGCTTGTTGATGTCCCCCAGGCGGAGGAAATACTCGGGGAAGGTTCCCAAGGTGCCCAGGAGCGCGTCGACGAAGGCGTCCTCGCCGTCGACCTGCAGCAGCGGGTTGGTGGTCCGTTCGGCGCCGATGGTGGTGACCCGGTCACCGCTGCCGCCGGCGGAGCAGAAGGAACCGGCCCCGTGGGTGGGCCAGACCGGGGTGGTGTCGGGGAATTCCATCAGCCGCTGCAGGGACTGGTACTGTGCCCGGGCCAGGGGCACTGTCATGTCCGGGCTGACCAGGTCGGTGCGCCCGGCGGTGCCGACCATCAGGGAACCTCCGGTGAAGATCCCGGCCAGGTCCCCGCCCTCGAACAGGACATAGGACAGGTGCTCCGGGGAGTGCCCGGGGGTGTGCAGTGCCTGCAGGGTGAAACGGCCCATCTCCACGCTCTGCCCGTCGCTGAGCCCGGTGTGGGCGAAGCCGCGGGGGCCGACCTCGGGGGCCAGTACGGTGGCGCCCTCAATATCGGCGAGTTCGGCGACGCCGGAGATGAAGTCTGCGTGCAGGTGGGTTTCCACCGCGTAGGCGATGCTCAATCCGCGCGAGGAGGCTTCGGCGCGCACCTGGCGCAGGTCCCGCTCGGGGTCCATGACGAGGGCGCGGTCCTCGCCAAGGTCTAGGAGGTAGGTGGAGTTGCCCAGTCCCTCGTCTACGACGGGGATCAGATTCAAGGGGCCCATGACTCTCAGTCCTTCCACGCCGGAGGTGAATTCCGGCGCCAGAGTGGTATTCCAGATAAACATGGAATAGTATTTGTTCCAGTATTACATGGATCTTTGGAGGAGCAAGTGGGCGACAAGGCCAGGAAATCGGAACTCTTCGAGGAGTTCGCCAGGGTGGGCAAGGCTCTGGGCAACGGCAAGCGGCTGGAGCTGCTGGACCTGCTCAGCCAGGGTGAGCGCAGCGTGGAAACCCTCGCCGCCGCCGCTGGACTGGGGCTCAGCACGGCCTCGGCCCACCTGCAGGCCCTGCGCCAGGCAGGACTGGTAACCACCCGGCGGGACGGTAACCGGATCCACTATGACATCGCCGGCCCCGACATCCTCCGGCTCTACAGCCTGCTCCGTTCCGTCGCGCAGGAGCACGTGGCGGACGTCGAAACCAAACGCGTCGCCTACCTGGGACTGGAGGGCGCGCGGGCCGACGACGAGGAAGTCACCCGTGAAGACCTCCTCTCGCGCGCCGGCGCCGGAACCGTGACGGTCCTGGACGTGCGCCCCGACGAGGAATATCACGCCGCCCACATCCCCGGGGCCGTCTCGATCCCGCTCGAGGAGCTCCGCGACAGGCTCGCCGAGCTGCCCAAGGACCGGGAGATTGTCGCCTACTGCCGCGGCGCCTACTGCGTCCTGGCCTACGAAGCGGTAGACCTGCTGCGCTCCACCGGCCGGAGGGCCAGACGGCTGAACGAGGGAATGCTCGAATGGCGGCTCCGCGGCCTGCCCGTGGAAGCCGCCGCCTAGACACATCACTGCCCTGCCGCCGCGATGAAGGTACAAGCGCCGTTCACAGGGGCCCGGAACCAAGAAAGCTCGTCACAAGGATGGAGGTCTTCCCATGATGTATGGATGGAACGGCGGCTGGGGAGTCTGGGGGTGGGTGCTGATGGCACTGATGATGCTGATCTTCTGGGGCGGTGTCGTGACCGTGGTGATCCTGCTGTTCCGCCGCGGCCGGGGCTCGGAACCACCGTGGCCCACCGGCCCCTACGCCCCGTCGCACGACGAGGCCGAACGAATCCTCAACGAACGATTCGCCCGCGGGGAAATCGACGAAACTGAATTCACTGCGCGCCGGACAGCACTCAGGCGCAAGGAATGACACCGCGTTCCCGAAGCCAGCTGCTGATCGGGATTCTCGCCGCACTTGCCCTCACGGCACTTTCTCTTGCCGCCGTCGCGATCCTGGCCGTCCCGCGTACAGGCGGCGGCTTCGCCCGGGATGCCGGCTGCGCGGTTCCCGGCCTGGCCGGCACCGTCGTCAACGTCGCCGCAACCGACATGGGCGGTCCCATGATGGGCCGCCCCGGAAGGATGGGAGGAATGCGGTTGACCGCGGATCATGCCACCGTCCCCCACGGCACCGTGAGTTTCCTGGTCACCAACGCAGGACGCTACACCCATGAGATGGTGATCCTGCCGCTGCCCGGCACCCAGATCGCCGGGACCCGGCCCGTTGGAGGCGACGGGAAGATCGACGAGGCAGGCAGCCTCGGCGAAGCCTCCGCCACCTGCGCCGAAGGCACCGGGGAGGGCATTCTTCCCCGCAGTTCCGGCTGGGTCACCGTGGACCTCCCGGCGGGACGCTACGAACTGGTCTGCAACTTCGCCGGCCACTACACCGCCGGCATGTACACCCAGCTCACCGTCACCTGACACACCTGCAGTTACCGCGAGGCTCAGAAGACGAACACCTTTCCGGCCGGCAGGGTCCAGCATGGATGGCGGATCCGCTCGTTGGCAAGATCCGGCGGATGCTTACTCGGTTGGGCACTTCCGAGGCATGGTGGACGGCCGGTTCGGGGTTACGGCCATCGCCCTGCCACGATGGGTTGTGACTATCGCAAAAACCATCCTTTTGTTCATCGTGGCCGCGGCGGCCGAAATTGGTGGTGCCTGGCTGGTCTGGCAGGCCGTTCGCGAAGGCAAGGACTGGTGGTGGGCCGGACTGGGCGTTCTGGCCTTGGGTATCTACGGGTTCGTCGCGACCCTGCAGCCGGACGCGCATTTCGGCCGCATCCTCGCAGCCTACGGCGGTGTGTTTGTGGCGGGCTCGCTGGCCTGGGGCATGATCTTTGACGGCTTCCGCCCGGACCGCTGGGATGTCGCCGGATCCCTGATGTGCCTGCTCGGCGTCGCCGTCATCATGTTTGCCCCGCGCAGCGCGGGCTGAGGCAACAGCGCAGGAAGGCACCGTGCTTCAGCGCCGGTGTCCGGTGGGACGTCAGTCGTGGGCGGGTTCGCCGGTGACTTTGTGGTCGGCGTGGTTCAGGCCCTCCATGACGAGGCGGGTCAGGTGTCCGTCGGCGATGCTGTACACCACGCGGCGGCTTACTTTTTGTGTGGTGACGAGGCCGCTGAAGCGCAGCTTGGCCAGGTGCTGGCTGACCGATGTCCGGGATGCCCCGGTCCGCTCCACCAGGGACGTCACGTCCGAGGCTTCCTGGGCCAGGAGCCAGAGGATATGCAGCCGGGTGGGGTCCGAGAGCATCCGGAACGTGGCCGTGGCGGTGTCGAGCCGGTGGGAGTCCGGAGCTTCGTCGTGGTGGAGGCTGGGGCCCTGGATGCGTTCTGCGTTTTCCACCGGCTCAGCCTTTCGTGGTTGCCGGCGCGGGGCCGGTCCTGGATGTTGCGGGCCAGAATCTTAGGGCCGCCACGGTACTGATTGTAGCGACCGCCGCGAGGACGGCGGCCGCGGCGGGCTGGCCGGCGGCGGCGCCGATCCACCCTGCGGCCGGGTAGGTGATGATGAAGCACGCGTGGGAGAGGGAGAACTGGGCGGTAAAGATATAGGACCGGGTGCTGTCCGTCGCGGCGCGGCGCAGCAGCCGGGCCGAGGGGGTGTTAATCATCGACGTTCCGGCTCCGAGCACCACCCACAGTCCCAGCAGAACAAGCCAGGGTCCGGATACTGCCAGGAGCATGAAGGCCCCGGCCAGGCCGAGGGAGAGCAACATTGCGCCTGCCCTCATCAAGGTGCGGTCTGAGGCCCGGTCCAGAATCCGGGGGGCCGTCAGGGCGATGACCATTGACCCTGCACCGAAACAGGCCAGCGCTATGGCGACGTCGGCATTGGACCCGCCGAAGAGCTCCCGGGCATAGACCACGGTGTTGACCAGCACCAGGGCCGTGGCGGCCGCCACCACCAGGTTCAAGGCCATCAGCCCCCGCAGTTCCGGCGTCCTGGCAAAGATCCGGGCACCCAGAGTGGTGCGGTGCCACAACGTCCCCTCCAGCGGTGCCGCATGCGCCGCCGGCAGCCTGGTGGTCACCACCAGCGCCGCGGAGAACAGGAACCCGGCCACGGTTCCCAAAAACAGCTCGTGGAAGGACAGCACCGTCAGCAGTGCTGCCGCCAGGGCGGGACTGACCAGGGATTCCAGGTCGTAGGCCAAACGCGAGAGCGACAGGGCCCGTGTGTAGTGCCGCTCATCGGGCAGCACGACCGGGATCAGGGCCTGGAAGGCGGGCGTGAAGGTCGCCGAGGCGCTCTGCAGCACGAAGACCAGCACATAGATCTGCCAGGCCTGGTCCACCATCGGCAGCATCAACGCGATGCCTGCACGGATCAGGTCCGCACCGACCAGCACTGCCTTCTTGGGCAGCCGCTCCACCAGGGCAGCCATCAGGGGTGCGACGAAGACATAGGCCAGCATTTTGATCGTCAGCGCTGTGCCGAGAACGGCTCCGGCTTCTCCGCCGGCCAGGTCAAAGGCCAGCAGGCCCAGCGCCACCGTGAGAAGACCGGTGCCAAGCAGCGCAACGATCTGCGCCGAAAAAAGCTTCCGGTAGGCAGGAACAGCCAGGACTTCAAGCAACGGGACTCCTCAGATAAACGCCAACACTCAACAAGTGCTCACGTGTGCACATATCAGCCTAGCCCATTACTCGCCCGCGGACCGTCCCCAACGCCGGCGCCCCCGCGCTCGGGGACCCACCAGGAACCGGGTCGCCCGTTCAGGCCCGGGGGTTGGAGTATCAGAACAGTACATAATTCTCTGAATACATTCCTGCGTGTACTTTTGAGGAATGGAAACCCTCACGCACGCCCCGGTGCTGGCACGCTTCGGCTACGCCGTCTCGGACCCGACCAGGGCCATGATCCTGCTGGCACTGGCCGATGCGCCCGCCTATCCGTCCGATCTGGCCGATTCCCTCGGCGTCTCACGGCAGAGCATGTCGAACCATCTGACGTGCCTTCGCGGCTGCGGACTGGTGGTGGCCGTCCCGGACGGCCGGCGGACCCGGTACGAGCTCGCCGACGCCCGGCTGGGCCACGCGATCGGTGACCTGATCGGCGTCGTCCTGGCCGTGGACCCGGCCTGCTGCGCCCCCGACGGGACGTGCCTGAAATGACTGCCCTCCAGCTCGAACCCAGTCCCGTCCGCCGCGCCGTACTCAGCCGGCGTATCCGGCTCTTCGCCGCCGCCACCATCAGCTACAACGTCATCGAAGCCGTTGCCGCCCTCTGGGCCGGCGGCGTCGCCGACTCCTCCGCGCTCATCGGCTTCGGCCTGGACTCCGTGATCGAGGTCGCCTCCGCCGTCGCCCTGTCCTGGCAGTTCTCCGCCAAAGACCAGGAACGGCGCGAACACCTGACCCTGCGGCTCATCGCGGTCTCCTTTTTCGCCCTCGCCGCGTTCGTCACCGTCGATTCCGTCACGTCCCTTGCCGGCGGCGGTGAGGCGCAGCACTCCACGCCCGGCATCGTCATCGCGGCGCTGAGCCTGGCGATCATGCCGGTTTTGTCCTGGCTGCAGCGCCGTGCCGGTCGGGAGCTCGGCTCCCGGACGGCGGTGGCGGACTCCAAACAGACTCTGCTGTGCACCTACCTTTCCGCCGTCCTGCTGGTCGGGCTGGTGTTGAACAGTGCGCTGGGCTGGTGGTGGGCGGATGCCGGTGCGGCGCTGGTGATCGCCGTGATTGCCGTCCGCGAGGGCGTCAATGCCTGGAAAGGCGACGTCTGCTGCACCGTCCCGCACACCGCGGCCCCGCACACCACCACCCTGACCGACGTCGAAGCGGGCGACTGCTGCTCAACCCCTGAACCCGCCACGGCTGAGGAACGCAGCGGTATGGCTTACCCAGGCTCCTCAGCGGCGGCGTTGAAGATCCCCGAGGTGGACGCATCGTCCGGCAGCTGCGCGGGCTGTGGTTCCGCTCCCGGATCGACGGCCGTCACCCTCGGCCCGGGTTTGGGCCGCGGGAACGCCTGAGCCATGGACTTCGAACTGCGCACCATCCCGGGCTGCCCGAACAGTGGCCCGGCACTGAAACTGTTCCGTGAGGCCCTGACCGCAGAAGGAAAGGACGCGGAACCTCTGACCGTCCGTGAGGTAGCCTCCG
This sequence comes from Arthrobacter sp. BG3, assembly GCF_056680185.1. Taxonomy (NCBI): domain Bacteria; kingdom Bacillati; phylum Actinomycetota; class Actinomycetes; order Micrococcales; family Micrococcaceae; genus Arthrobacter; species Arthrobacter sp. BG3. The sequence continues at coordinate 56,600 of NZ_JBWXPT010000002.1, read as the reverse complement.
AGAAAGAAGCCCAGGAACTCCGGTTCTATGGCTCTCCCTCATTCATCGCGGAAGGACGCGACCTCTTTCCGGCGGAATCCGCACCGGCCCTGAGCTGCCGCCTCTACCGCACCGGAAAAGGCTTGGTAGGCCTTCCCTCCGCCGAGGCCCTGGCCACCGCGCTCCGTGGCCTCGACTCCCACGAATGACCTGTCAGCCTCATCCCACCGCACCCCACACCTTGGAGACATGCCCATGAGCGGCCATGACCACGACCACGGCGCCACCGCAACCAGCCACCGCGGCAAACTAATCGTCGTTTTCGCCATCACCTTCACGGTGATGATCGCGGAAATCATCGGCTCGGTCCTCACCGGGAGCCTGGCGCTCCTGGCCGACGCCGGCCACATGTTCACCGACTCCACCGGACTGCTGATCGCACTCATCGCCGCGTCGCTGGCGCTGAAACCGGCCACACTGAAACGGACTTGGGGGTACAAGCGCGCCGAAATCATCGCCGCGGCGGGCCAGGCCGCGCTGCTGCTCGGCGTCGGCGGCTTCGTCATCATCGAAGGACTCCGGCGGCTGATCGAGCCCCCGGAAATCGGTGGAGGAACGATGTTGTGGTTCGGCATCATCGGCCTGGCCGGGAACGCCGTCGGCCTGATCGTCCTCGCCTCCGGCCGGAACCACAACTTCAACATGAAGGCCGCGTTCCTGGAAGTACTCAATGATGCGCTGGGCTCGGTGGCCGTGATCGTCGCGGCGATCATCATCGCCCTCACGGGCTGGGTCCAGGCCGATGCCGTCGTCTCGCTGTTCATCGGGGCACTGATCATTCCCCGCACGCTCAAGCTGCTCCGGGACACCGTCAACGTGCTGATGGAAAACGCCCCGCAGGGCCTGGACATGGCCCTGGTCCGCGAACACATCCTGGCCCTCCCGCACGTCATTGACGTCCATGACCTGCACGCCTCCCTCGTCGCCTCCGGGACACCTGTCCTCTCGGCGCACGTCACGGTCGAGGACGGCTGCATGACGGACGGGCATGCCGCGACCATCCTGGCGGACCTGCAGCGCTGCGTCGCCGAACACTTCGACGTCAGCGTCGAACACTCCACCTTCCAGATCGAACCCGCCGCCCACCGCGACCAGGAAAGCATCCCGCACTGATGACACAGACCACCACGAAACCCGCACCCGCCCCGGTAGACCCCGCCAGGAACGCCCGCCTCGTCATCTGGATCCTGCTCGGGGTCATCGTCGCCGCGGGCGTGACCTGGTACGCGGTCTTCACCGCCAGCAAACCCGCACCGGCGGCGCCTCAGCCGGCAGCCAACGTGCAGCTGGTCCGCGAGGACAGCCACCGCGTCACTTCACCCACCGTCGAGAAGGCCCAGCTGGTGGAGTTCCTGGACTTCGAATGCGAATCCTGCCGTGCCGCCCACCCGCTCGTCGAGGAACTCAAGAAGGAATACGGTGACCGGATCACCTTCGTGAACCGCTACTTCCCCCTGCCGGGACACCGGAACTCGGGCACGGCCGCTCTGGCCGTCGAAGCCGCCGCACAGCAGGGCAAGTACGAACAGATGTATGGCAGGATGTTCGAAACCCAGCCCCAGTGGGGCGAAAAGCAGGATTCCCAGGCACCGCTGTTCAGGACCTTCGCGCAGGATCTGGGGCTCGACCTGACAAAATACGACGCCGCTGTAGCGGATGAGAAAACCGCTGACCGGATCCGGACGGACGTCGCCGACGGCAAAGCCCTCGGCGTGACCGGAACCCCTACTTTTTTCCTCAACGGCAAAAAGCTGACGCTCAACACCGAGGCAGACTTCCGCCAGAAACTCACCGACGCCGCGAAATAACACCCGCAGACCCCCAAGCCCTCACCGGCCATCCGCCGGGACGGACCGCTCGTCCCGTCCCTGTCAGCGGCCGGGGGCATAATGAAGGCTGTCCGGCCACAAGGCTGCGGCCGATTGTGGATCTTAGACTGTGAGGGGCGCCGCATGGAGCCAACGAAGCAAGAGATCCTGGCCGGTTACGGCCGCGCCCGCCGCGAACTCCGTGCCTGGCTGGAGGGCGCATCATCCGCGGATCTTCACCGCCTGAGCGACGGCACGCGCTGGACTAATGAAGAGCTGCTCTTCCACATGGTCTTCGGCTACATGGTGGTCCGTGCCCTGCTTCCACTGGTCCGCGTTGTCAGCCGCCTCCCCCCACCTGCCGGCCGGGCCTTCGCCGCCGTCCTGAACGCCGGAACGCACCCGTTTGATGTCGTGAATTACTGGGGCTCCCGCGCCGCCGCGCTGGTCTACAACAGAGACCGGATGGGCCGGAAACTGGACAGAACCATCACCGCCCTATCCCGCCGGCTCGACCACGAGAGCCCAGGGTCACTCCTCCGGTCCATGGCGTTCCCCGACAAGTGGGACCCGTTCTTCGAACCACAGATGACGCTCAACGCCGTCTACGCCTACCCCACACAGCATTTCGACTTCCACGCCCGGCAACTCACGCTCCGCCGTCCGGACGAACCGGGAACGTCCTGAAGCCCGCAAAAACGATTCCGGCCCACAGCTGACGGCCCCGCCGGCGCCCCAAGAAGGCAGGGACTGGACGGTTTGTCGGTACCGGTCACTGGGAATCCCGTTGCAATGGCCCTGGTCGAAGGCCTGTCCGTTGCGCATTGTCCCTTGGACGGGCCTCTTCGCTCCCCGCGGCGCGGGCTCGGAGCACGCAGAACAGCCCTTCCTCGGCGCCAGGCCGCACCACGGGCCCGCCGTCGGGACCGGCGAGGACCTGCCGGGAGTCCTCCGGGGTGAAGCCTGCCCCGCGCAGTAGGGCCTCAATCTCGCGCGTGGTCATGAGGTGGGCGTGGGAGTAGTAGGGGTCCTCGGCCTGGCGCGCCGCCAGTTCCTGGCCGGCCGGTCCGGCCCGGTTGAGGTAGGCCACCAGGACTGCCCCTCCTCCGACGGTGACTCGACGGGCCTCGCGCAGGGCAACGGCGGGGTCGGTCACGAAGCACAGCGAGGTCAGGAAAGCAGTGTAGGCGAATCGTCCGGTGCCGAAGGGCAAGTCCTCCGCGACCCCGGGAACGACATCGACCCCGCGGGCCCGGGCGAGCCGGGCCATCCGGGGTGCGGGCTCCAAGTCGTGGCTGATACCCAGCGGGGCCGCGAAGCGTCCGGTCCCCACACCGATCTCCAAGCCCTCAGCTTCGGACCCGGCCGTCGCCTGGACCGGGGCCAGCAGCTCGGCGACCGCGGCGAGCTCGGCACCGTAGAGTGCCGCGTGCTCGTCGAACCAATGGTCGTACTCTTCGGCACGAGCATTGAAGGCGGCCGCCACCGTGTTCTCGACAGGCTGCTGGGCGCTCATGTGTTCAGGATGACGGACGGACCCCCATATTCCCAGAGATCGCCCCTGGCGGCCTCGCAATATTCGTGTTCTAAGACGCTGGTGTCCGTGCGTCGCGGAACCAGCCGTCGGGAGCCTTCTTTGGTTCCAGATGATCGGGGTCGCGGTGTTCTTTCATGTCGCAGTTAAAGAATGGTCCCTGCGGGTTCAGCAGAACGCCCATGTGGTGGTCGGCGTGATCCCGCCACCAGACGCTCATCCCGGTGGCAGCGTCGAGGCGCAGGTGCTCCCAGGAACGCCACAACGCCGCTACGCGGGAGACGGCTTCGGGGTGGAAGTACCACTCGATGCACCACTTCGCGGTCTTACCGGTGACGCTGCGGACGTATGTCGGCAGCAGCTGCTCGTGAAGGAATTCCTCGGCCGTTCCGTAGACGAGCTCCGGTGCCTTCTCCGGCTTCCCGTCCTCGTCGGCGACGGGGTTGGGGGCGGGCGTGTCCGTGTCGAACAATCCGAAATCATCTGCCATGGCTGTCTGCTTCCTTACCCGGTGACCCAGGGATTAGCGACCGGGGCGGAGGGCACCGGGACGGCCTCCGGTTCCTCCGGGCGGGGGCTGTACTTTTTGATGGACGCCTCCACGGTTTCCTTGTGCCGGCCGGTGTACCAGGGCATGGTGCGGACCAATGTGGCGGGTGCACCGGATGCTAGGACCACGGCGCGGCCACGGTCGAGTTCGGCGAGGTTTGAGACATCGAAGATGCGTTCCTTGCCCTCCTGGCGGGAACGGCTGCTCCCGGACTTTCCGGAGGAAACGGAGACGTTGGTGTAGCTGTAGTCCCCGATCAGGTCCGAGAGGGCCCGGAGGAAGCCTTCTTCGGCGACGCCGCCGCCGTAGACCTTGACGTTCGCGGCCGACCAGATCTTCCGCATGTTCGCCTCCCCCCACAGTTCGACGCCCTGGGACCAGGACTGCAGGATGCCCATGACGATCAGGCCCTTGGACCCGTAGTGGCTGAACTGATCCGGCAGGGCTGCCCAGCGGACGACGTTAGCCAACTCATCGAGGGCGAACAGCGCAGGTTTGGGCAGACGGCCACCACTGCGTTCGGCCCGTTCCTCCATCGCTTCGGCAATGGCCACCGTCAACGCTGTGGTGAGCGGTGACGCTGAGCCGGCCCCTTCCTTGGAGAGAATGTAGATCGTCTCCTGGGAGGCGGCGAAAGCGTGCGGGTTGAACTGCCGGCGGGCATCCGTGGCCACCGTCGCGCCACCCATCGGAGCGACCCAGCGCAGCGTGTTCCTGCTCTTGAGGCACTGGATCATCTTTTCGGCGGTGCCGAAGATACCGTCGCGCTGTTTGTCGGCCAGCTCCAGGGTGGCCTCCAGACCTTTGTACTGCAGCTCGTAGTCGTGCTCTTGCAGGATGTTGATTGGTTCCCGGTTTACCTGCTCCGTCACCCATAGGTAGACCTGTGTGATGGGCCGTTCCCCGAGCGCGGCCGCGAGGAAATACGAGGAGAGGATGTCTTCGGCTTTGGGGTCGAAGTAGGCATCGGGCTTGGAACCCGGGACCCGTGAACCGACGGAAAAGTGCTGCGTGAGCTTGTACGCCTTCTCTTCGTCGGTGACGTAAGAAAGCGGGTTCCACCACCACTGCGCTTCCTCCTGCGCGATCTTCTGCGGATCGAACACCCACACCGGGGCCGTGAGCTCGCGGACGCCACGGGTGCCGTCCACCACGTCACGCTTGTTCGAGGTCGACACCACAGCACCCGGTGCGTCCAGGATCGCGGGCATAACCCGAGAGGTGGACTTACCGGTACGGGGACCCCAGATATCGAGGCTGAGGTCTTCCCAGGACTGAATGAACGTCTGGCCGGTGGAGACAACCTTGCCCACCACGATGCCCGGCGTGCCAGTCACTCCCAGCCGATCCGCCGTCGCCTTCGCGCCCTTCTCGGAGAACGCAGCCAAGGACTTCCCCCGGCCCAGGTACCGGGCAGCCTTGTCGACCCGGGCACGCTTGGACGCACCCTTCCTCCAGGCCACGAGCACGACGATCGCCAGGACCAGGACCACGCCGGCCATGAGTGCGGCCGCAACGGTGGACTGGACGGGCCACGGCACGCGTCCCTTGACCAGCCCGGCGATCAGATCAATCGGATGCTTGGGGGGCGAGTCGATGCCGGCCATCCAGGACCCCAGGTGGGCGGCCGCGTAGGTCCCGCCGCCGAAGACGACGATGAAGCCAATGGCCATCCAGACCAGCAGGGCATCCCCAAGGCCCATTCCTTTACGGTTCGGTGCACTCACAGCGTGCCTCCCTCAGCCGGTACGTCCGGGGTCATTGGCTCGAGGAGGGTTTCCGGGGTTTCACGCCACTTCCCCTCGGTGTCGTTGACTCCATCCGGGCCTCTCTCCAAAGATGTCAATCCCACCAGAACCGGGATCCCTGGCCTGCCGCCGACCTTGATCAGGAACTTCCCCCGTCCGGGAGGTTCGACGTCGAGCCCGCGGGAATCCCAGGCGGGCGGGTCCTGCCAGGAGATGAGCTTCTGCTGCTCCTCACCTGACAGCGGAATGGCCGAGGTCAGCAACGGCATCTCCGAGGCCGGGAGGCCGCCGCAGATCACCATGCCGGAGCGTTCGACGAAGCCGCGGGCTTTCATCCGGTCCTCTTCCGCCGGCAACGCCAGCAGGTCGGACATGGTGTGGGAGATCATGATCTGTCCGACACCCACGGAGCGGTTCAACCGGGTCAGGGCGTCCACCCGGTCGACCATGCCTTTACCGGCGCGCAGCGCCCGCCAGAGTTCGTCCAGGACGACGAAGTAGTTCCGGCGCGGTTCCAGACCGGCGTCCGCGAGGGCGTTGGCGACGTTGACGGTGCCGAATCCGTAGGACCAGCACGCGAGCAAAATTGCGGCTTGGAGGTCGGTTTCGGTCTCGTCAATGCTGGAGACATCGAAGACGACGGCGCGGTCGCGCATCATGGGGTTGGTGGTGTGCCGGGAGAAGATTTCTCCGAGCTTCCCGCCTCCGGTCAGGCCCAGCAGGGTTGCTTCCAGTGCGCGGGTTTCCTGCAGGTAGACGTTCATGTCGCCGCGGTCCAATGCAACCTGGCGCAGCTCGTCCGGTGCGGAGATGATCACGTCCAGGAGGTCTTTCAGGACCGGTACACCGTCGAACCGGTCATCGAGGACCCGCAGGGCACGGTCCAGGATCGTCTGTTCCTGATCGGTGGGCGGGTTGTTCCGGCTGATGGTGATCAGGGAGACAACCATGGTCAGGCGCCGGCCGTGCGCGTCGGCGCGGACCCGGGCGGCGTCCTCATGGTGGCCGCTGTCTTCGAGCAGCTGCGCGGCTTCGACGGCCTGGCCGGGATCGAGGATGTTCAGGTAGCCGACGCCGCGGCCGAGCTTGATGACCTGGCCGCCGAGTGCCTGGACCGCTTTGACGTGCTCGCCTTTGAGGTCCCCCAGGATCAGAGGGTGGACGCCCTGTGCGGAGAGTCCGATAAACATCCGGCGCACTACGGTGGACTTTCCCAGCCCCGGCTTGCCCAGGATGAACGCGGAAGGGTTGGAAATCAGGCGTGCGCGCTGGAACCAGCTGATCGGGTCGCAGCAGACCGTGGCCTGGGTTTCCTCATGGCGTCCGAGCGGGACGCCGATCATGGGCGAGGATGCCCCGGAGGAAAACGGCCACAGCCCGCAGACCTGGACCGTGGTTCCCCGGTATTCCTTCACGGAGGGGACGAGCTGGGCCATGCCGCCGCCGCGTCCGGTCCAGCCCCGGGCACCTGGGCCGGCTTCGCGGGCAGGACGCTTTGTCACGCCGGCGTCCGCTGACTCCTTCACTGTCTTTGACGTCTTTGCTGTCAAAAACTTCATGCGGGCCATTACAGGGCGTCCTTGATTTCGGAGGGCAGGAGGCTGTGCTTGGGAAGGACCAGCCCGAGGGGCAGGGAGGCGGCGAACGCGGTGTCCTGGGCGCCGTAGGCGCGGCGCAGCAGCACCCGGGCGGTGCCGGAGGTCTGTTCCACGGCGGCCACGGCATCGGCGAGGCGTTCCTTGTCGGTGACGGTGGCTGTGACGACCATGCCGAAGTTCACCAGCCCGGCGCCCTGGGCTTCTTCCTGGGCGGTCTGCACGGCGGAGCGGGCATCGACCAGGGCCCGGGCGGAGGGCCGGTTTCCGGAGGTGATGCGGACGTTGGCGTTGTTCTGGTCCCGCTCCACCATGGCCGCGGCACGGGCCGAATCCATCGGGCGGTACAGCAGCGAGATCCGCTTGCGGTCAATGTCCCCGTGCGGGGCCAGCAGCCGGGACAGGACCGAGGAGTTCACCGAACCGCGCGGTGCACCTGTCATGGTCCATGAAACGGAGAACGCGCTGTCGTGCCGGTAGTCATCCCAGCCCGCCTGCGTCGCGGAGGGTCCAACTTCGCCCCAGGTCAGGGACACCGGGGAACCGGCGGCGTGCGCTTCGTCAATGATCAGGGCAGCGGGCGGATCGTAGGCGATCCGGACAACCTCGCAGAGTTCCTGCGCGGACATCGGACGGGCGATACCAGCGCCGGTCGACTGCAACCGGGCCGACAGCCCGGGGATCCGGGACGCGAGGTCCCGGGCCACATCTTCAGGTGTGCGCTTCTTCGACCCTGCCCGGAGGGAGGCGTTGAAGGACAGGGACACCCAGGCCCGGACCGTGGCCGAACCTTCCGGATACGTGGCGACGACCTCGTTGAGCACGTTCTTGGCAAAACTCGGGGCGTTCGGGTCGATGTTCATCGTGACCTCATTGCGGAGCCGGTAGCCGGAATCCGGTGCGGTCTCGACCGTTACGGCGGCGGCGTCCAGGCCCGCTTCGTCTCCGAGGCCGGCGAGCCAGCCGCCCCAGTTCGCCACCCACGCATCGACCTGTTCCGGGTCCACCAGGGACGCACCGTCGGGTTCGGTGGAGAAAATCACGGTGTAGTGGCTGGTGGACGGCACATGCAGCAGTGCGAACGGACGCTTGTAGGAGTCGGTGAATTCATACAGGGTGGACTTCGCCGCAAGGCCGGGCAGCTGGTACATGCCCCACTCCGTGACGCCGAGGGGGCCGGAACGGTAGAGATTCGTTCCGGAGGACTTGGAGAGACGGAAGCTCATCCGTGTTCCGAAACGGTCAACTACGGACTGGCCGTGCTTGTCCTTGACCGTCAGTAATAGGGCGGCCGCCCCGGCCACGGCCAGGACTGCAAGGCCCGGGAACAGTCCCCAGATGGCGAAGCTGATGATGCCCAGCAACAACCCGGCCATGACAATGCCGGTGCCGATAGCGCCGAGGTTGCCCAGTCCGGCAGAGCGCGGGACGCGCCAGTTGCCGTAGGACGGTTCCTTGTATTCGGTATTAATTGCTGCCACTGGGGCCCTCCCCGGTTGAATCCTGCGCGGTCTGTTGTGCGGCCTGAGAAACCTTGGACGCTGCTTGTGCTCCTACGGCGACGGCCATGCCAGCCGGACCGGCGGCCTTCGCCGCACCCGCCGCGGCACCGCCACCGGCAGCAGCTCCTGCCCCGGCTCCGGTAGTGCCTGCTGCGCCGGCCATGGCGCTGGTGGCCCCGCCCGGACCGGTAGCCCCGGGCGTCGGCTGGCCGCCATTTCCCTTCGGGCCAGACGTTCCATTGCTGCCCTTCGGCGATGCGCCTGACTGGTTGCTTTGTGTACTGGCCGGTGTCGGGGCGGCGTTGCCCTTACCGCTCCCGCTGCGGCCCATGGAGACGGCGCCTGTGGCCATGGCCCCCACTGCGGCTCCGGCCCCTGCTCCCCCGCCGGAGGCGACGGCACCGACCATCGGCGTCACGAAACGCATCAGCGCCGGCAAAGCGAACAGCGCGACGATCATCAACGTGAAGCCCGTGATGGAAGTGATCAATGAATCCTTCCCACTGTTGTTACCCATGAGGAGGAATGCGACCGAGTAAACGATGGCCGCCGCAGGTTTGTAGAGGATGAACGCGATAGTCCAGCCAACTGCTTTCTGGAACCACTGCCCCCCCATCTCGGTGTTGGTGAAGGCCGCAGTGGTGGGCAGGATGCCCGCCAGGATCACCAACATGCCGCTGCGGACCACCATCAAAACGATCTGGACGAGGGATGCAATCAGACCGATCAATCCCAGAACGATGAGGATGAACACGCCAACCCCTGTCTGGCCGGTCACGACCAGGAGGCTCATCGACTCGGCAAAGCCCTTACCGTCCGTGGATCGGTCGATGATGGCTGCCGAGAAAGCATCCGCGGCGATGACCAGAATGGAGATGACCCCCAGACCAAGGCCCGAGACTAAAGCCAGTGTGATGAGGGACCGGAGCAGATCCTTTAGTGGTGCTCCGCGTTGTTCCCAGATCATTCGGATGCCACCGAGAATGACCGCGAGGACAGCCAGCGTCAGAGTCCAGAGCATCAATTCGCTGTTCACCATGGAGACGATGGGACTCGGCGTCGCACCGTCGGAGCTGGCCAGATTCACCGTGGGCATTGACACCCAAAAGGTCGACAGAGTCGTCACCATCTGACTCATGCCCTCCATGATGGCCTTGGCCATATTGCCCATGGCGTCATCGGCTAGTCCTGAGACCCAGTTCCCGACTGCGCATTCGGCATCTATGGGTCCGCATGCTTTTTCCGCCACGTCAGGCTCCTGACCAGGGGATGAAGCCGCTGAGGTCTCGAAGTTGGGCTATTTCGTTGATCAACTGGCCGGAGTCGGCAATTGCCAGTTTCCAGTCCCCATCGGCCCACTGCAAAGGAAGGACCGCGTGCCCAAGCAGCCCTTTGTCGGTTTGGAAGGCGATGTCAACGTTTGCTGCGGAAGGTGAGTAACTCTTGATTACGAAGCCGCGAAATTGAACGGTTGAGTTCGACGTGGACTTTGACGACGAGTCTGCCCTGGCGATATCCCGACCCGGCCCGGGCATCAAGAGCTGGTCGGTTGCCTTCCGATTGAGGACAGGATCTCCAGAGGAGCCCATGGCCAAGATGTTGGTGGCTGCATAGAGGGCGCCGGTTGGGGACTTTGCGAAGCATGATCTGAAGCCATCTTCGTCAGTCACGCCCGGACCGAATGTCTTGGGGTCGGTGGGTGCGGCAATTTTTCCTACGAGTTCCCACTTCGTCTTGGGCGCCGCTCCAAGCGATGACTCCGACGAGGAGGGCAGGCCACAGACACTCTTTTCTGCTGTCGTCGAAGCGCTGGGGCTGGCTGTAACCGAGTTGCTGGATTTCGCTGGAGCCGGTGCCGGCTGGGCGTTGTCCTGTCCTTTGGGGAGCAGGAAAATGACGACGGCTGCTGCGATCAGCGCGACCACCAGCGCGGCAGCAATGATGAAACCGGGTTTGGTGAACGGATTGCTTTCGGTGGTGCTCTCTGTTGACTGGCTCATGGTGAACCTCCCGTTTTTGTTGGTGCTGGTTTAGACGAAGGCGCGGACGATGCCGGCGGCGCCGGTGATGATGATGCAGCCCATCAGGACCCAGCCGAGCTTGCCGATGGCCTGGGCGCCCTCGCCGCGCTGGAGCTGGATGACCATGCCGATGCCCACGATGACGACGCCCAGGACGCCCAGGACCAGACCAATGCCCGAGGCCCAGTTCACGAGCGTGAGCAGGCCACCCGCCTGTACCGGGACAACCGGGGTGGGGTTGGGGATAACGCTTGATGCAAATACGGCGAAGGAGTTCATGGTGAGAGACCTTTCAGTGCGTGGTGCTGGGTGAGGTGCCGCTAGCCAGGACGGCCAAGTCAGTGATGAAGCGTTGAAATTCACGGGCCGACGGCGCGGTGGTGGAATCCCCGTGCCGCCAGGCCTCGACCCAGGGCAGAGTCCAGAAGCGGGGGGCTCCCCCGCCCACGATGGCGGCGAAATCACGCAAGGGTTTGGGAGTCTTCCCCGGTGCGTCCGCCAGGACAGCCAGACCGAGCAGATCAACCGCGGGTGCCGCGCCTGATGCCCACTGCGTCAGGGCGCTTTGTGCCGCTGTCAGGCCGCGCATGTCTGCGCGGCAGACCAACAGGACCCGGGGCTTGCCGCCGTCCTGAAGGACGGGCCAGCAGTGACCGGTGACCCGTGCCCCGTCGATCAGATCAGCGATGCGGCTTTCACCGGATCCTCCATGAGCACCGGTGACCCACAGCGCGGCCGAGCCGGAGACGGTGCGGCGGCCCAGACGGTCTGCGGCGTCGGGCTCGACCATTCCGCGCAGGGGCGCACTGATCACGGCCGCAGGCGGCACGTGCGCCTCCGGAGTTGCGGTTTCCGCGCCGTCGGCGGTGGCCGGGCGGGTGATCCAGGGGTTCAGGGACTGCTGCATGCATCCCCCTTTCAGGGTGATCTTTGGCTGGTGGGAAGGATTAGAAGCCGGCGGCGACGGCGGCCGCGGCCGCGAGCCATGCCCGCTGGGTGGCGGGCTGGAGGGCTTCATAGCGGATGGGTCCGTTGACCAGGGCCGGATCGTAAGGAATCCGGACAACGGCGCGGACGAACGGTGCGAAGCCGTCAGCGATCCGCTGGGCCTCGTCCTTGGCCCGCTTCAGGGCCTCGCCGCTCATGCTGCGCTTGGCGTCGGTGGATTCCGAGACGATGACGACGGCGTTGCGGGCCAGCTCCGCGTCGTGGCCACCACGGGATTCCAGGGTCTGCAGCGTCAGCCGTGCGGCTTCGGCGCGGTCCTCAATGGCGGTCACGGGGACGACGAGCTGGTTGGTGTGGTCGATCATCCGCCGCCAGTTCGCGGCCCGGGCCGTGTTGCCCGAGTCCATGACCACAAGCCGGTAATAGCGGGTGAGGACCTGGTGGGCGATGTCGACTTCCTCGGCCGTGACTTCGTGGTCGCCTTCCTCGTTTTCATCCGAGCGCAGGACATCGAACTTGTCGGCGGTCTGGTGGTGGACGAACTTGGCGATTTCGGCCGCGTTCGTTGACGGGGAGAGCAGTTCGGTGGAGGCGTCGATCAGGTCCAGGACGCTGCGGTCGTGGGAGCCCTTTTCCGTCCGCCACCCGAGGGTGCCCTGGGACTCGTTGTTGTCCCACGCGACCGTGGCCGCTCCGCTGTAACGGGCGAGGATGGCCGAGAGCATCACCACGGTGGGAGTCTTGTTCGCCCCGCCCTTGCGGTTGACCACGGCAATGGTCCGGGGACCGGGCCAGTGCTGGCTGACCGTACGGATATCCTCGCGTTCGGTGAGTTCTTCCTCGGAGGGGTCCATCCGGAGTCCCAGACGCGTCAGGGTGCCCCTCCAGCCCTGGGTGGCCGGTTCCAGCACCGGGGCGCTGACCAGGAACGAGGTCTCCTTCAAGCTGCGCCGCGTCGGCGCAGCTTCCTCAACAACGGCAGCTGTCTGCGGTTCCAGGGTGGCCGGCACCGGAACGGTATCGGATGCGACGGGGGCAGGTGGCCACGGCTGGGCGTCCACTGGCGCTGCAGGGGCAGGAGCTGGCGCCGACTCTGCGGGAGCGGCCGCGGGCTCCGGTGCGGGTGCGGGGACGGTATCAATGACTGCCGGCGCTACGGTCGTGGGTGTGGGTTCGGGGGCTTCTGCCCGGCGGCGGGCCGGAGCGGGATCGTAGGAGACGGATTCGATCTTGTTGTCCGGGTGGACGATGAGTTCACCCTGACCTTCGGGGTCCTCGATGCGGACCCGGACGGGGCGCTGAAGGGTCTGCGCTTCGCCCACGATGAGGGCCAGGGCGTTGTTGCGCAGTTCTTGTACGGAGTCTCCGGCGGGGACGATGCGGGAGTTTCCCGCGACGATGACCTCGGCGGTGCCGTTGTCGCGGACGATGGCCCGGATGTTGGGAAAGGCCAGAACTTGCGTTGGTGTAGTACCCATCAGTTTCTTCCTTACGTGTGTGGGGGTGGAAGTGGCGGCTTTTAGGAGGCGGGCGGGGTGAGCCGGTTGACCTTCCACGGGGCGTCCTTGCCGGTGCGGAGCAGCTGGACTGTGTAGGTTCCCGCGTTGGTGGGGACCGCTGCCATGACGCCGAAGCCGTTGGCTTCATCGACGCTCAGGGTGGCGGGGCCGGTGACGCGGCTGGCCGGGATGTTGGACGGATCGACCGCCGAGTAGTCGGCGGTGGCCTGCGGGGTCAGCCACCGGGCCAGGTCGTTGGCCCACTGCTTGTCCTCCACCGCTGGGCGGGCGAAGTCCGTCATGGCGTTCTCTGCGACGTCCACGGCCTCGTCCTTGCTGGCCTGGTCCCAGGTGATGCCGATCGTGGCGGGGATGGTGCCGCCCGGTGCCTGGGGTCCGCTGTTGGCGCTCAGTGAGACGGGCGCGGACGCTGTGGGCTGGCTGGTTGATGCCGTCGGTGCTGGCGTCGTGTTCGCCACCGGTGCGCAGGAAACGCAGAGCAGCGCCACGGCGAGCAGGGTCAGGGGCTTTTTCACTTCTTCTCCTCTTGGGTGGGCAGGTACAGGAAGGCTGAGGGGACGGTGTTGGCCACTGTCCGGGTGTAGTAGCTGTGATCCGCAGGGGCAGGGTTGCCGTTGTAGCCCTCTTCGACGTAGGTCCCGTTGTCCTTGACGTCCTTGACCACTGCGACGTGGCCGAAGCTCGGGTCCGCTCCCCCGGCGCCGGGCGCGTACCAGACAACGGCACCGACCCGGGGTGTGCTGCCGGCGTCCCAGCCCTTGGCGTCCCAGCCGGCCTTCCAGGTCAGGGCGGAGCCGAGGCTCTGCCCGTCCGGGCGGAATGTGCCGTTGAGGAACTTGAACGGTGCGCTGGTTGACCCCATCTGCTGGTTCACCCGCCACAGGGCGAAGTCCACGCACTCGCGGTAGTACATTCCCAGCGGCGAGGTGCTCACTGTGTTTGCGCCTACCTGCAACCAGGTCGGGGAGTTCTTCCACGGGTAGTCATCCCCCGCGCCCGACTGTCCCGGGATGGCGCAGTCGCTGCCTTGCAGGGAGAACTTCGAGTTCGAAAGCGCTTGAACGAGTTTGACGGCCTCGGGCCAGTACATCTGGTAGTGGTACGGGTCGGCGTTGCGCTGGACCTTGTTGCCGGCAATGGTCGGTTCCAACAGTTCCCAGCCGGCTACGCCTTTCAGGGCCTTGATGAAGTTGGTGGCGCTCGTGGTGGGGTCCATACGGTCTGCATAGGAGCCCCACGCGCCGTTGTCGCGCTGCTGGAACAACCCCCGCGAGTCCGGGCCTGCACCGTCGCCGGTATCCAGCAGACGCAATCCCGACTCCCCTAGGGCCACCATCACGCTGATCATCTGACCGTTGACCGACAAGTCCAGCGCCTTCCCGACGCCTATGATGGCTGCGGCATTTTGCAGCTGTTCCTGGGTGTATCCCTCGACCTTGGTGTTGCCGTCGACGACCACGGATACGGCCGGGCCGCAGTCAGCCGCGGCCGGTTTCGCGGGGGCCAGCAGCATGAGCAGGGAGAAGACGAGGCCGAGCAGCATCACGGGTGCCGCGACGGCAACTCCAGTGCTGAGCATCTTGGACGGCTTCACTGCTCTCCCCCGTCCTGGCTGTCCTGGCTGTCCTGGGTGATGCTTACAGCACCAAGCATCATCTTTAAAGTGATACTATCATCACCAGAAACATGTTGAAACTTCTTGAAGTCTCGCCGGTGGGTGAGAATTGACGAGTGCCCCGCATTTACAAGCCACTCCCCGGACTGCCTCACGAGGTTGGAAAGTCCTTTCGCGTGTTCAACGCCAACACCCTGCGGGCGGCCATCATCCGGGACTTGGCCCAGCACCTCGACGGCGACACCACCGGAAATATCGCAAAGCGTATCGGGGTGGATTACCGGCAGGTCTACACGCACATCAAGACCCTTGAGACCGAAGGGCTGATTGCCGCTACAGGCGAACTTGGGGTCCGCAACGGACAGCGCGTTCACTACTCCATCGACCTCAGCAAGTTGAGGGAGCACGGCCTCACCTACATGGGCTATCTGTCTGGAGAATAAAGGCCGAATGTCGCACCTTTGGAAAATGCCGCCTACGCGGTGCTCTTGTCGAGGAACAGCGGCAGCGCCGGGGGTGGAGCATCTGGCGGGCACGGCTTGATCGGCCCGGGGCACACGCCCTGCGGAGATGTAGCCCCTACTACCCCCCAAGCCTGTTGTAGGGGCTACACCTGTGATGCCACTCAATGTGCATGCTCAGGCCGTGGAGAGCGCCTGGAGCATGTCATGCCCCAGAGTCTACTGAAAAAAATTCAGTAATGAAAATTTTTCAGTTGATCGGGCGTTTCTTCTCGGGCCTGGGCGGAAGGTTCCGGAGAGCTTCAGTTACTGCGCGAAGAGCGTCCACGTTCACTTCTCCCAGAACGCGCGCTGCGAAATGCTCAACCTCGGCAATGCGGTAAGCCTCTATCAGGCGGAGTTCGGCCTCCACCCGTTCCGGGATCGGACCGCTGCGCTGAAGTAGGTAGTTCTCGTCAACGTCAAAGAAGTACGCCAGAGCTTTCAGTAACTCCGGATCCCAGCGGTTATCAGGAGAGCCGGCAAGTAGACGATGCCAGCGCGTCTTTGTGAGCGTGATCCCCTGCTCCGCCAGACCCTGTCGAACATCTTCGTACGTGAAGCTGTCAGCGTCTTTGGCATGGACAATGTCCAGAAGAAGCTGGATTTTCGATGCGAGAACTTCTTTATCGCTGCGAGGGTCGATGGGATGGTCGTTCGAATTCACGCGTGATCCTGCTCCCGGCCAACGAGGGCGGCCACATCCCGAGGGTGGCGCTCTGCCACAGATAGCGAAGACACGACCCTCCTTCTAATTTCCGTCATCGTTGAGACCACTTGTCAAGCGTTGGGCGGCTCCGAGGAGTTCCGCCTAATAGATCAGCCGACAATGAGAGTATATGAGGCTCCGAAAGCAACTATGCCGGTTATGAAGCCGGCGATGACCTGAGGAGCTGAGTGGTCCCGGAGATAGACCCGGGACCAGCAAACAAGCGGGGCCGCCACAACGAAGGGAAACCCCAGCCAGCCGAACATCAGTACAGCTGACACCGTTGCCCCGCCCAACGTCATTGCATGGCCGGATATCTTCCAGATCGGGCTCACCAGGATGAGGGCCACGATCCCGCAAAGGATCCCACCAATTAGTCCCCAGACAGGCTGTGGTGCGCCGATGACCGAGAGGATTGCGCAACCAAGCAGCGACGAACCCAAGGTCCAGAGCATGACCGGGCGGCGCTGTTTTTTGTCTCCAACGTGGTGGTCCGTCAGCTGGCCCCGCTTGGCCAGGATCAGTACGACAGCGAATGGCACCAGGCAGATGAACATCGCGGCGACAATTCCCGACCAGATCGACACCGTCCACTGGTTGTCCAGAAGCGAGGCCAAAACCAGAAGCAGGGACAACACCAGAGGCGGCTGCGCGATCTCGGTTGCGGACCTTGCCACACGACCAACGACGGTGGTGGACCTCTCCGCGATTAGGGTCGAAGTTGCTGCTGTCACTGGCGTGCCTTTACCGGCAGCATCGACTCCAAAGAACCGATGCCGCCATCAAATCGGGCTTGGACCGCGCCTAAGACACGGCCGGCAAGCATGGGTGTGGATTGTCCGGAGAGAGCGACCTTGTGATCGCTGGAGCGAATGACGTATTCGTACAGGCGAGCTGAGGGGCATTTCATATAAAAGCTGCCCACAATGGCAGCGAGCCAGGCTGCACCGGAGAGACCCCAGTAGGCTCTGCCCAGCGTGGCTGTTAGAAAGGCCAGTGCGGCCCGATCCCAAAGCTGTAGCCGGCGCCAGGCTTTAACAAGCGGCGGGATGCCCAGTCCGAGAGAGGTGATCAGAACACCGCCGAAGAACAGCGGATTGAACAGGACGTACAAGACCTGTCGAAGGGAGGAACCACCCACATCGAAGTGCATGGCGGTCATGTATGCGATCTCTTCAACGGACGCGAGTGCGACCAGAGTCATGCCGGATGCGACAACGCGGGAGCTCACGCGGACGGGCAGGCTCGCCTGAGGCCGGAGGCAAATTCGAAGGACAGAAACAGCCAGCAACGCCAAAATGCCCATGTAGACGCTGGCATAGATGAAGACCGGGAGCTGCTCGACATTTTCTGGGACGAACTTGGAGGAAGTCGGCACGAAGCGCTGGACGAGGAATGGAACAGTGATCGCAATTGCTCCGATGCCGGCGGCAAGAGGTCGGTGGCTGAAGCGGGAGCGGTAGCTCTGATCCGGAGAGTACGCAGCGAAGATTCCCTCCCGTATCAGCCAGACGGCGCTCGTGACACACAAATTTCGAACAAGATGAAGGAAGTTGACGCCACCTAGGGCAGCATCAACGGTTGCTTCGGGTACGACCACACCGGTAAAAAAGAGGCCGAGAACACCGATCCCGATCGCCCCAACAAAAGCTGTTGAAGATCCCCCGCGAGCGACAAAATAGAGGCGAAAAGCAAATACGGTTGCCAAGATCCAGAACGCTGCAGCGATCACAGGCCAAACACACGTTCTGCCTTCGTGGTCTCCTTCTCGGGCGTGGCATGGAGAACCCGTGCCAGGCCGAAGGCCAAATTTTCGGCTGCGACCTCCGCCTCGTCCAAGGGAACATCCATCGCACGGCACATCCAACTGACACCGTTCCGCTTGCCAATGCCGGAAAAGAAGGACCCTGCGATTAGCCCGTCGAGAGCCTTGCCCTTATGGCCCAAGAGGATGTGGCTAAGTTCATGCAGCACGACGTGAACACTCCAGGCCGTGGCACCCCGCAGGTAGCGAACGATGCCGTGACTGGGAGTGTCGATCCACTGGCCGGTGACACCTTCCCCCAGGCTGTCCACTGTGCCCTCCTCGAAGACCAGACGTTTGCCGTACGTTTCTTCAACCGCGTGCACCAGGTCCCCCAGATCCGGGTACGCCGGAAGATTCAAGGTCTCGATGACGTCCGCGGTCCGTGTGGACTGGTCCATATCCTTCGGCTCCGGTAATCCACTGAAAAAATTTCAGTAATGTGTACTATGAAATCAGCGCCGGAAAGCGCCGAGGCAAGGAGCCACCTTACCAAGCTTCCAAATACAGGTGATGTCACAGGAGGTCGAGGATCCCAACAACTAGAGCTCGCCGTAGCACCAGCCAAGATGACCCTTGGGTGAAGGCCTTCGCGCGAAGTTGGCTCACGCTTCCTTGTGCCCCGACAGAGACCAGCCTCCGGAGTCTCATAACGAGGCTCGGCGCAGCTTTGTTTGTCCAGAATTGAATGGAAACGTAACGAAGGCGACACGCCAGGTAGTTACAGTAACCAAATCCGCTCTACGAGGGTCCCGGAATGTTAGGTTCGGATCAGCCTAAAACAGTAACTAAACCTGTTGAGGGGAATAGCGATTTACAGCACTGAAGCCAGTACAGGTGAAGACAGTCTGTACGAGATTCAAAGGACATGACGCATGACTGCTGTTGCACATCGGGGAGGCGGGCGCCCGAGCAAGGGCCTCCGCAAGTACATTGGCTTTCGTGTGCCTGCCGAGATGGCCGACCAGGTCGCGCAGGTGGCCGAGGCGGAGGGTGTCACGATCACGGACTACGTGGCCTCCGTTGTGGCAAAGCAGCTCGAGGTCGATCTGGAGCGTCACGACCACCACAAGTATCAGGAGGAGCTGCCCATTGGCCGCCTCGCCTCTTAAATGACGAAGGCCCGCACAAGGCGGGCCTTCTAAGCATTTGACTCAATACCCTTTTTGCTTGCCGGCGACGAGGTAGAGAGTCCTTAAGAATCAACTCGGGCCTTACGGTCCGGGCATTTTCCTATCCCTTGAGAGGAATAGCATTATCGTACCCCACGAGATGCGCGCATGCACAGACTCACAGAGTCCGGGCGTGCCGCATGGATCAGTCCGTCCGACGGAGGCCTGGGCGTCCCTAGCTCCCATGCTTGCCGGGCAGCCGCGCGTTCGCCTTTCCCGTGACGGCGGAAAGACCTATCCCCAAAGGCTTGAACGGACCCTTACTAAGGCGCTTCCTTCCTTCCCGGCCGCGGTGCGGATCTTTGGTAAGGACGGCACCTGCGCGGCGATCTTCCTTGACTTCGACTCGTCCGTCGCCGGCGTCGACTGGGTGCTGGCCGACGTGCGCGCACTCCAGACGTGGTTGCACAACTGTGGGGCTCGGTGGATTGAGGACTACTCCCCCAACGGCGGCCGCCACGTCTACATCCCGCTCGCGCAGCGAGTCACCTTTACTGAAGCGCGGGATCTTGTCGAGGCGCTGGGCACCCGATACCGGACCCTGGACAAGACCCCGCACCAGAACCTCCTCCATGGCTGCATGCGCACACCCGGTTCCCCGCACAAGAGGGGTGGCTACCAGGAACTGGCCATGAGCCTGTCGATGGCCTACGACATTGCCCGCCGGCCTAACAGCGCAGCGGTGTGGACCGCGATGAACGCTGACCTGACAGCGGAGATCGGCGCCGTCAGGGCGCTGAGACTCGAGCAAACTTTCACGCCGGCGTCCGCCGAGGCCCCGAAACTCCAGCACCCTGCCGGCAGGATGTCCCGCGTGATGCAGCTGATGGCACAAACCGGACTCTACGACTCGAACCGCTACGCCTCCGACTCGGATGCACGCCAGGCGATCATCACCGGCGCCGCGGCCGCCGGCCTGGAACTGACCGATGTGGAACGCCGGATGATACAGGGCACCTGGCCAGGCCTTGCCTCTTTCTACGCCCGCTATGCCTCCCGGCACCGGGTCCCTGCCCTGCGGCGGGACTGGCTGAATGCGGTCAGGTACCTAAGCAAAGACCCGGGATCCAGGGACGGGAAGAACAATGCCCGTATATCCCCCACAAGCCAGCCAAATACACAGCCCCCCGCTATACAAGGAAAGTCGATCTCGACGAATCCCGATACCGAGCACCAGTTCATTCGAACCTGGCGAAATGCAGTCAGGCTGAAAGAGCATGCGTACACGGATTCAAGGACAGGGCTGGCGAGAAGGATGGTCCTGAGGTCCCTGGGGGAAGCTGCACACATGACAGCGTCCCGGTTCATTGAATTCGGTGTCCGCTCGATTGCAGTTGCAACAGGGCTCGATCACACGACCGTCGGGGGGCATCTGAGAGCCTTGCGTGGCGAAAAGGATCCCCTGGTGACATTGGTGGAACAAGGCCGCGGCACCAAGGGGGACCTCTACATGCTGACCGTTCCGGAGGAACTGAAGACGGCGGCCGAAGACCTCTCCTGGCGGAAGGGGAAGATCCATGCCCTGCGGCCGGTATTCCGGGAACTCGGCCTGCCGGCGGCCTTCATTTATGAGGCACTGGAACACTCTCCCAGCCTGTCGACGGCGGAGATCGTAACGCTGACCAGGCTCTCCCGGACAACCGTCAGTGAATCACTCGAGGTGATGGCCGCCTGGAACATGATTGCCCGCGACACCACACGGGCCTGGTCCGTGGTGGCCACGACGTCATTGAAGGAACTCGCCGAACACTTCGGAGTGCTGGAAGCCGTGGCGGGGCAGCTGCAGCGCCACCGGATCGAACGGATCCTCTGGAAGGAATGGCTGTCCAAGAACGTCAACACCGTCTCGGAGCTCCTCTCCCCCGGCGAAGACTACCCATGGGAGGCATTTGAAGGCCCACCGGATGAATGGGCCCTCGCCGACATGGCGTTTACCAGGGCCGGCTGACTGAATCTCTGTAACTCTGTTACTCACAGACGCCGTGAGTAACAGAGTTACGAAGTTCGTGACCATCCCGTTGCCGGACGAGTCTAGCTAATTCAGGTCAGATGAATCGAACCCGGGACGCTACGAGAAGGATCAGGTCCGTGGCGTCAGACCAAGAGCAACTCGCAGCTCATCCTCCGTGGAACCTACTAGCTCAGCCTGGCGCTGCAGCAATAGGTCCACCGCAACTCGAATCAGGGTGTTGTCGGTTATCCGCTCGCCCTTTTCTCTTCGGGCGCGCTGCACTTTTGAGGCCAGCATCGTCAGTTCGTCAGCTTGGTCTGCGTGCAGGCGCAGCTCTTTGCGAACTAGTTCTGTGTAATGGGTGCGGCCGGAGGGCACTGGTTCGTCGGCTTCAAGGGCGACGTCGGCGGGATCGGTTGGTACAGGAGTCCTATCGAGCTGGGATTCAGCTACGGTCGCCACTCCCCCGTCATGTTCAACCCCTGCTGGCTCGTCGTGGCCCACAGCACTGGCATCGTGGGTTGCGGGGTGAGTAGTTGCGGCTTCGTGTAGACCCACTGCCGCGTGGACGATGTGCAGGGCGGGGCCCTCCCCACCTAGATCAATAGGAGGAGCATCCTTAATTTCCCTAGTTTGGTTGGCAAAGTTCTTGAATCCACCTTTGAGCGCCATCGAGGTTAGCCCTTCCCTGTCGTGGCCCAGAGATTGAACAGCTCTAGGGCGACATCCTTGTAGTCCATAGTTGCTTTCTCGGAATTGCGGGTCTTCTCATACGAAGTGACCACCGTCCCGTACATTGGCGCCCGCTCGTGGGCCTTGTAGGCGCGGACTAGTGAGTTACAAACGAGAATCCCCTGCTCCCGCAGCATCTCCTGCGCATCCAACGCATCCTGCGGAGACCTCGAATCGGCCTTAGTTATGACGACCCTGTAGTCAAGTCCAAAGGGCTGAACTATCTTTTCGAACGTATATACAAGTGGCAGAAGGGCCAAGGGAGTTGCCTCCGTGGGCATCACAATGAAGTCACACTGACTGACGATCGCCTGGAGCACCTTGGTGTTTTCCAAGTTGCCCGGGGTGTCAACGAACACAGTGTCATAGTCGAGATCCCGCATTTGTTTGAGGGCTTCCGGATCCGTTTCGGTGGCCACATCGAACTGTAGTTGCTCCTTTTCAGGGAGTTCTTCCGCGTTAGTGGCCCACATTGTGACTGATCCTTGTGGGTCCGCGTCGACCACCAACACCTTTGAGCTCTGTGCAGCAATGGCGGCAAGGTTCATCACTGTTGTGGTTTTCCCTGCTCCGCCCTTTTGGTTGACGACGGCTACTACCCTCATTAGTGCTTCCTTCTCCTGGATTCGTTAGCACTCGCATCGGCAACTGATGGTGATCCGAAGAAATTTGTATGACTGAAAAAACGGGCTGACTTCATGAAATCAGGCAGTATCCGTATCTAGTCGCCGGCAAGCGCTACGCCCAAATTATCAGCTCCACTCCCCAACTAGTCGGAGAATCGCCGCAGATACACAGAGTCAGTGACTTCGGAACTGCGGTTTTCTGTAAGTCTGTAAGTCTGTAAGTCCGTAAGTCTGTGAGTTGATACTGGAATAGGCTTGCCGCCCCCACGCTCCCCCAGCGCCTCCATTGCTGCCCCGGGAGCCCGCTGAGGCGCATGATTCACCGCGCCTTGTCCAAGGTGATGGCTGCGCTAGTTGGGGCTCCAGAGCCGTGGGGCGACGTCTCGATGCCAAGTGGTCCGCATGGGTGAGGACTCATGAATTGACCGTGTCGTGGAGTCCGGGACGCACGAAGTACCGGAGTAACAGACTGACGGAGTCTGTAGTGGCTAGGGCCAGTTGTGGGGTTCTAGTTGCCATGTCTCACTGACTCCCGGACTTCCGGAGTAGCGGACTCACGGAGTTCGTGAGTCACGGGGTCTGGGAGTCTGCGTGTTGGTGGTGTCGGCGTGTGACCGGCGCCAGGCGGCGTTGGGTCGAATGGGTAAGGATGCGTCGTCACTGAGTCTGTGACTCACGGACGCACGAAGTACCGGAGTAACAGACTGACGGAGTCTGTAGTGGCTAGGGCCAGTTGTGGGGTTCTAGTTGCCATGTCTCACTGACTCCCGGACTTCCGGAGTAGCGGACTCACGGAGTTCGTGAGCCACGGGGTCTGGGAGTCTGCGTGTTGGTGGTGTCGGCGTGTGACCGGCGCCAGGCGGCGTTGGGTCGAATGGGTAAGGGTGCGTCGTCACTGAGTCTGTGACTCACGGACGCACGAAGTACCGGAGTAACAGACTGACGGAGTCTGTAGTGGCTAGGGCCAGTTGTGGGGTTCTAGTTGCCATGTCTCACTGACTCCCGGACTTCCGGAGTAGCGGACTCACGGAGTTCGTGAGTCACGGGGTCTGGGAGTCTGCGTGTTGGTGGTGTCGGCGTGTGACCGGCGCCAGGCGGCGTTGGGTCGAATGGGTAAGGGTGCGTCGTCACTGAGTCTGTGACTCACGGACGCACGAAGTACCGGAGTAACAGACTGACGGAGTCTGTAGTGGCTAGGGCCAGTTGTGGGGTTCTAGTTGCCATGTCTCACTGACTCCCGGACTTCCGGAGTAGCGGACTCACGGAGTTCGTGAGTCACGGGGTCTGGGAGTCTGCGTGTTGGTGGTGTCGGCGTGTGACCGGCGCCAGGCGGCGTTGGGTCGAATGGGTAAGGGTGCGTCGTCACTGAGTCTGTGACTCACGGACGCACGAAGTACCGGAGTAACAGACTGACGGAGTCTGTAGTGGCTAGGGCCAGTTGTGGGGTTCTAGTTGCCATGTCTCACTGACTCCCGGACTTCCGGAGTAGCGGACTCACGGAGTTCGTGAGTCACGGGGTCTGGGAGTCTGCGTGTTGGTGGTGTCGGCGTGTGACCGGCGCCAGGCGGCGTTGGGTCGAATGGGTAAGGGTGCGTCGTCACTGAGTCTGTGACTCACGGACGCACGAAGTACCGGACTAACAGACTTACGGAGACTGTGAGTCCTTGTCTGACAGCCGATAAAGGTTTGGGTTGGCGAAAAGAGGTCTCTTCGCGTCGCGCGTGGGCATTCCAGGTCCGGGACGCCGGCGTCGGGGTGCCGGTTCGTTCACCGTCAGGGGTCTCACGTGCGACCGTAGGCCATCGCGCAGCTGTTGTACCTGCTCCGGCCGCTCTATGTTGGCGAAGTGGCCGCAGCGGGGCATTGTCACTGCCTGTACGGGCGGGACTACGTGCGCCAACCGGACGAAGTCATTTGGGGGAGTGAAGACATCGGGGTCCCCGGGTTGCCAGAACCGGACAACGGATCGCGCGCCATTGCCAAAATTCGTAGTGCGCTGTGGTTTGGGCAGCTGCGTCAAAGCTGGCTAAGCGGGCGTCATTGCCCAGCCCCGAGGAGCTGCCGCGCTTTCTCGGGGGCGGACGGGGACACCCTGGTGGGGCACAGCATAGGCCGGCTCTCGCCCGGAACCTCGATGACCTGCGTTCCCTAGTGAAGAGCGGACGACAAACGGCGTCCGGATCGAGGTCGTCAAGAGACAGTTGGTCTATGGGGGACGATTCCCCATGCTCTCGGTTATGGGGGCGTTCGCGGAGTTCGAGCGGTCCCTGGTCGGTGGACGCCAGCGGGAGGGGATCACTCTGGCTAAGAGCGTGGGTCGCCACGTTCGCGGAGTTCGAGCGGTCCCTGGTCGGTGGACGCCAGCGGGAGGGGATCACTCTGGCTAAGAGTGTGGGTCGCCCGCGGACGTTGGAAGCTCGTCCCGCGAAAGCCGGAGAGCTGCGCCGGCGGCAGGCGCGGGGGAGTAGAAGACCGGCCTGGCCCGGGAATTCTGCATCAGCCGCGAAACGCTCAACCATTACCCCAGGACAGGCAGCCCTGCCGGCCGCATTACCCGTGCACCGGTAATAGACAATCCGAGGCCAGAAGTCGAACAACTTCTGGCCTCGGAAGCATCTCTAAGTCGATGCTCAGATGGGATTCTGTGCTTGGCCCGGGCTATCAGTGGGGCTGAACGCAGGGTCTGGGGGTCTGTCTTCAGTGTGCGGCTTCGTACTTTTCCATGATGTCAGCTTGGATACGGCCGCGGGTATTGACTGGCAGGCCCTGTTCGGCCGCCCAAAGCCGGACCTCGC
The DNA here is from genome assembly GCF_056680185.1 of Arthrobacter sp. BG3. NCBI lineage: Bacteria > Bacillati > Actinomycetota > Actinomycetes > Micrococcales > Micrococcaceae > Arthrobacter > Arthrobacter sp. BG3. The sequence goes on along the minus strand of NZ_JBWXPT010000002.1, from coordinate 31,431 downwards.
GGGCATTGGAGGAAGCTGGACGAGCTGTCCTGGCCCGCCCGCCGGTCTTTCGGGCTGCTTTGGTGTAGCGGCTGAATGCTTCACGCAGTTCGCGTGCGTGAGCATCATTGAGATCGATTGCGTATTCGACGCCGTCAAGGGCAAACGAAAGTGTCTCACTTGCCTTGGAGCCGTCGAAGTCATCTTCTAGAAGGGTTACTACTCTTTGTGCCATAGGAAAAGTTTAAAGCTTTGTAATCACGCCATCGACTGCCGCTAAACCGACGGTGCTGGGAAGGTCAGTTGACAGTGTGATCGCATGAACTTCTTCATGCAGTCGTTGATAGTAAAGACTGCACTGCAGAATTTGATCAGCCGGTGGGGGTGGGTGTTGTCGGCGATGGTGGCGGGGGAACGTAGGCGGCGAGCTCTGCTGGAAGAGCGGGTCTGTCGCCTGGCCAGGGGCCGTATCGCTCCGCGAGGTCGCGGGGCGACAGTGACACCACTGGCCCAGGATACTCGGGCCAGCCGAGGGCAACGGCGGCCGGTTTGAGGTCAACGCTTTTTCCGGCCGCCTTAAACGCGATCGAGACGGAGGTGGTGGGCTTCTTCAACGGAACCGACCAGGCGACGGCGAGGACGTAATCGACTAGTTGGGGGACCAGCTCCGCAGGATACCCGCCGGTGAGGTTGAGTCCGGTGGTTAATTCGATCTGGTTAGGAAGGCCTACGGGCCCGCTGGTCACGAAGGAGTCCTCCACACCGGGCACTTCACGAAGTACATTGATCGCATCGGAGTACGCCCAGGTTGGATCGGCGGGTGGTGCGGAGCGCCATAGACTGCTGCACCCGGAAAGAGCCACCACAACCGCGGTAACTGCTGCGAGGGCGGCGGTACGGCCTGGCCACAGGCCCGCGTTCATGCGTTGGATAGCGCGGCGCCGAGGGGCCTGCCGGCCCGCCAGTAATTGAGGCTCATAGAAATTCCGCCCAGGAGGAGCGCCATCCCGGCCAGCGATGCGGCCACGACGAACTGCTGACCGTCGAATTCCAGCCCAATCCAGCACACCCCGATCAGCGCCCCGCCGAATCCGGCGAGCCACAGGTCGAAACGCCAGGTGAAGCACACCCAGCGCCAGAACGCCCCGTTCCCTTCATCCACCTGTGTGTCAGGGTGTCGCCGGAGCCAGGCGAGAAAGTACGCCTTCTTGACGAGGGAGGTGACGATCACCGCGAACAGGCCGCTGGCGACCGCCCCGTAGAAGCCGAGGGCCAGCCACACGGCGGTCGAGTTCTCGTCGCGGAGACCGGCCGGCCATCCGCCACCGGCCATGCTGAGCAGTGGAACCAGGATCAGCAGTCCCCAGGCGGCCAGCGGAACGAGGCTCCAGAGGCCGTGCGCCCAGAGCGCGAGCGGCCGGTAGATGGCGAGGACGGACCCGCCGCGCAGGCCGCTGGTGGGCAGGTCGTGCATCGTTCCGCGCCGGCGCAGGTATCCGGGGATGAGGAAGCACATGGCCGTCAGCAGCAGAATGCCGGGCCAGGCGATGAGGGCGGAGAGCCCCGACAGCTTGCGCTCGACTAACCCGAACTCCGCCCGATAGGTGACTGTGCGGTTGGCGATGCGGGCCAGCGCCTCTGTCTGCAGCGTCGCGGTGCCGACAATGATGACGGCGAGCAGGGCCATCCCGCACAGTGCCAGGACCGAGCCGATGGCCAGGAGAACGAGCCCCCGCGTCGAGCGGGTCCGTGGTGTTGGGTCAGGCGCAGCGGGGGCCGGGGCGGCAGGGGGAATGGGTGAAGAAGCGGCGCTCACGCAGCACACTCTCTCTCAGTTCGCATGCACGGACCGCAAAAGCAGATTCGTCTGCGGAAGTGCAGCCCAGCCTACGGGGGCCACCGCAACGGCGAAGACCTGGACTCTGAGGCCGGGACTCCCGCCCCCGGCGATGGTCCTAATTGTCCAGTCCGACGAATGCGAGTGTCCCTGGGCCTGTCCGCGATGGAAAATCGCGATGATGCAGGGTCTGTGTCAGATGGCGGCCGCACCGAACGCCGTGCAATGTCGCGCCAAATGGGGCTGGATCTCACCACGGAGAACAATATTTGCGATTCCAGTTCAGGTTGTGACGCACTCCCTCGGTCTCAGAAACGATCCATTGCTGAGACGGTCGGCTCATTTCTCAGAGAGTTTTAGGAGTGCCGAGATTTCGGGGTTCGACACGGACCTTCGCTGTCTCAAAACCCGTCCAATAACATGTAGTCTCACAATGGCAAATTGATCGGGAATAAGAGAATAGCGGGGCAATCATGGCTGTAATCGGGTACGCGAGGGTTTCCACTGCGGAACAGAACCTCGATCTGCAGCTCACGGCACTCAAGGCCGCCGGCGCAGCCCGGACCTTTGCCGACAACGGCGTCAGCGGTTCCACGGTAGAGCGCCCTCAGTTATCCAGGGCACTGGACCGGCTGGAGACCGGCGACGTACTCACCGTATGGAAGCTCGACCGCCTGGGCCGCAACACCCGCCACGTCCTGGACCTCATCGAGAGCATCAGGGAACGGGGAGCAGGTTTCCGTTCCCTGACCGAGGGGCTGGACACAACCGGGCCTATGGGCACGGCAATGCTGACGATCATGGCCGCATTCGCGCAGCTGGAGCGGGACACGATGATCGAACGCACCAGGGCCGGCCTCGCCGCGGCCGCGGCCAACAACCGCCGCGGCGGAAGACCCCGCAAAGTCGATGACGCTGCCGCGGCTAGGGCCCGGGAACTTAAGGCCAAAGGCATCAGTGCCGCCGACATTGGCAAGATGCTCGGAGTCTCCCGGGCCACGGCCTACCGCTACCTTCTGTAAACCAAGAGGTTGCAGGCGTGAGGTCGAATGGGATTCGATTAATTGTTCCGGGGTGGGCAGGGGTGATTACGACGAGATGGCGGCGGCTTCATCGACGGACAAGAGCCTGGCGTAATTCAAGCACATGCTCAGGCTTTCGTTGGCGGGAACCCGGCGCCAACCAGCTCCACAGGCCTTTAGAAGTTTCTGCACCGAATGTCAGAAGCTCACTGGCGCCGACCCGCCGGACTTTGGTCCGCGATGAGTGACAACGCCAGTGGACGCCCTCCTCAAGGGCACCAGTTCTCACGTCCCGGGGGTCAGTTGCGGGTCGAATCCTGTGTTTGCCGGGAACTGGGGAAGGAATTTACGAGTCGGGTGAGTTGTTCCCGAAGCATTTCCCATCCGTCGAAGTCGGAGGGAAGGGCGGTGCTCTCCGCCTCGCGGGCGGCTCTGAGTGCCGCTTCCCCGGTGTCGGTTATCTCGACGTGGAACTGGCGGCGGTCATGGGGGTCTCGTGTTCTCGTGACCAGGCCTTCCGCTTCCAGGCGCGTCAGGACCCGGCCCAGGGTCTGGCTTTGAACGTGGACCACTGCGGCGAGCTGTTCCTGGTTCATGGGGCGCTGTGACATGGCCTTAAGTGCGATGACTGCGGCCCGGGTCAGGCCCAGCGGCGCGAGGGCTTCGTCAAAGCGGCGCTGGACAAGGCGGGCGGCTGTGGTGAGGAGCAGGTAGCCGTCCCGGACGTGGTCCTGGGGGTCGAGGGGCATCGATGTCGGCCTTCTTTGAGCGGAACAGATGACTGCCTTCCTTATGGGTAACAGGTCAAGCAGGGAAGGCAGGCCGGGGCCCGGCATTAGCCGGGACCCTGGCCTGCCCCTGTCGCTTATCGGCGCGTGTTGTGGTCGCCGTCCGTTTCGATGTGTTCCTTGCGGACTTCCTCATCGACGGTTACTTCGTCGGTCACGGTTTCCGTATCGAGACGGACGCGTTCGACCGGGACCGTTTCCTTCTCAACCACGGGACGCTCCTCGTGGAGGACGACTTCGTGCTCTTCCTCGCTGATGCCGGGGCCTGACATCGCCGCGCCACGGTTGGCGTCCGTGATGGGTTCACGTTCGATCCGGACTTCTTCGCGCTGGACCGGAACGGTCTGGGTCACGTTTTCGGTGGTGACGTACTTGCGCAGTCGCACGCGGCCGGTGGCTTCCCTTTCGGTGCCAACGTTCAGGCGTTCCTCGGAACGGGTCATGGCATCGTCCGTGGTTGGGCCTGAAGTGTCGCGTCCCACGGTGTCACGGTCGGTCTGTGCATAGTCGGTTTCGCGGTAGCCCGCGTCCTGGCCGGCTGTCGCGTCTGTGTAGGTCCGGCCTCCACCACTGAGATCATAGTGGGCGTAGAGCCGGTCCTCCTCGGCAGGTTCGAGGTGTCCGTCGGCGTCCACCCGGGGGGCGTCCTTGACCTGGTCCTTGGTGTACGGGACGACGAGGTCACCGCCCTCAACGCGGGCACCTTCCAGCGGAACGAACGACTCTGAGGTACCGAACAGTCCGGTCTTGGCCGTGACCCACGTGGGCTGGCCGTTCTCGTCATCGGCGTAAACCTGGCCGATGGATCCGATCTTGGCCCCGTCGGTGGACAGGATGTTTCCGTTGCGGTTCAGCAGGTCATCAATGTGTTCCTTGGCGAGCATGATGTCTCCTTGGATCTGTGTGCGGTTTGGGGTTGCAGCGACTCCCGGGGGACTGCTGCATAACTCCACCATAAGCATGCTTACTAAGTACTTGGCAAGTGTGCTTAGTATCTTTCTTTTTTCAGGCCCCGGCGCCGACTGCCGGGCACAGGCGACCCCTTTCCTGCCTTCCCCGCGCCCTCCAGGCCGGACGTCGCATTCCCGTGCCGATCGGGGGATGGGTCGACTTCGGCACCTGCTGCGGTGGGTCTTGCGGAACTAATGGCAAGTGTGCTTACTATTCTGGTAGTAACCGTGCTTACTAATTCACCGGCATCGCAGGTTTCAAGACTCACCCGCGGGCCCTTCCTGAAAGAGAGCAACGATGACAGAGAACCAATGGCCCCAGACGACTCCAGTAGGCTCCGCCGACGAGTACCCGAGCACAGGGACAGTGCCCTCCGGCGGCGTGGCGGGCTCTGCGTCCAAGAAAGAAGCAGCGAAGGACGAGGCAGCCGACGTGAAGCGTAAGGCCGCCGACTCCGCCCAGAATGTTGCCGGCACCGCCAAGACGGAGGCCGCCAACGTCGCCTCCGAGGTGAAGACGAACGCCCGGGATCTCCTGCAGCAGGCCAAGTCCGACCTGACGGACCAGGCCGGCACTCAGCAGCAGAAGGCTGCGGAGGGGCTGCGCTCCGTTTCCACTGAACTGCACACCATGGCGGATGCCTCCGATCAGCCCGGCGTCGCAGCTGACCTTGTCCGTCAGGCAGCGGAACGGTCCCAGTCTGTGGCTTCCTGGCTCGAAAACCGGGACCCGGGATCTGTGCTGGAGGAAGTTAAGTCCTTCGCGCGCCAGCGTCCCGGGACATTCCTCATGATCGCAGCCGGCGCGGGACTGCTCGCGGGCCGGCTTGGCCGAAGCCTGCAGGCCGGTGCCCCGGAGACGCAGCAGTCGCGGTCGAAGCCCGCCCACCTGCCCTCCCCGGTAGCGGCACCCCGCCACCAGGAGACGGTGATCGCCGCTGGAACCGGCGACCGGTTCTTCGACGAGCCGACCCTTCCCGGCACAGCAGGTCCCGTCTCGACCCAAACACTGCCGGCAGGTACGGCAGCCGACAGCACCCTGAGGGACAATGTTCCCTTCCCGAACCGGGAAGGTGGCCAGCTGTGAGTCACCAGGTACCGGAGCCGCCTCCTACGCCCGCGCAGGCGAAGGCGGAGACGTCGTCGTTGGGTGATTTGTTGGGTGAGGTCACGCGGGATATGTCCACCCTGATGCGGCAGGAAGTTGAGCTGGCGAAGGTCGAGCTCAAGCAGTCCGCGACCCGTGCCGGCAAGGGCGCGGGGATGCTGGCCGGGGCCGGCGTCGCGGGCCACTTCGTGCTGCTGTTCCTGTCCCTGGCGCTCTGGTGGGCGCTCGGGAACGTTATGGGGATGGGATGGTCAGGTGTCGTTGTCGCCGTCATCTGGGGAATCGTCGCCGCCATCCTGGCCTCCCGGGGCCGTAAGGAACTCAACGCGATCAAGGGCATGCCCCAGACCGCAGAGACGCTTCAGGAAATCCCGCCCACGCTCAAGCCCACCCCCTAAATACAGCGAGGAAACACGATGAGTGAAAACCCGGATGTCATCCGAGCAGATATCGAAGCAACCCGCGCGCGGCTGGGCACGAATGTCGATGCCGTAGCGGACAAGGTCACCCCGTCCCACATCGTCCAGCGCCAGACCGACAAGGTCAAGGATGCCGTCTTTGGAGTGAAGGAGAAAGTCATGGGAGCTGCCGAGAACACCACCGGCAATGTCCACTCCGCCGCCGGGACCGCCGGGGCGCACCTGGGCGACGCCGGGGCAGCGATCGGGGACGCCCCGGCCCAGGTCAAGGCCAGGACCCAGGGCAACCCGCTCGCGGCAGGGCTGATCGCGTTCGGCGCCGGGCTGCTGGTGTCTTCCCTGATCCCGGCCAGCCAGAAGGAACGCGAAGCCGCGGATGCGTTGAAGACCGCGGCGGAACCGCTCACCACGGAACTGACCGAGGCCGCCAAGCACGTCGCGGAGGGCCTCAAGGAACCCGCCCAGGAAGCGATGGAGAACGTCAAGGCCACCGCCGCTGACGCGACCGAGCACGTCAAGGCCGAAGGCCAGGGCGCCGTCGCGGACGTCAAGGACCGCACCGCCGAAGCCAAGGACAACGTCCAGCAGGCCTGATCCCGCTGGCACCCGGCCGGCCGCCCTGCGCTCACGCGCCTGGGCGGCCGGCCGATGTGCTTAAGTCGACGCACTGGAAACCCCTGAAGGAAGAACTCCCATGTCCAAGAACCCCGCCGCGGCAGCAACTCCGGCCGACGCCGAAACGCAGGAGAGCAGCACCGCCAAGTCCCGCACCGCGCCCGCCCCGGATGACGGACGCAAACCGGACAGTCCCACAGAGGTCATCAAGCCCTCCTGGCAGTACATCGCTAAAAAGACGTTCCGCGAATTCACCAAGGACCAGTGTCCGGACCTCGCCGCGGCCCTGACCTACTACTCGGTGCTCTCCATCTTCCCGGCGCTGCTGGCCCTGGTGTCCCTGCTGGGCATCTTCGGACAGCCCGGGAAAACCACCGGGGCGCTGCTGGACATCGTCCGGGGCTTCGCCCCGGGCGAGACGGTCGAGGCGATCCGTGAACCGGTACAGCAGCTCAGCAGTAACTCCGCCGCCGGACTGACCCTGGTCCTCGGTATCCTCACCGCCCTGTGGTCCGCTTCCGGCTACGTCGGGGCCTTCGGCCGGGCCATGAACCGGATCTACGAAATCGACGAGGGCCGGCCGTTCATCAAACTCCGCGGCACCATGCTCGCCGTCACCATCGCCACCGTCCTGATCGTGGTGCTGCTCGCCGCGATGCTGGTCCTCAGCGGCCCGGTCGCCGAGTCCGTCGGGAACGCCCTGGGCCTGGGCGGGATCGTCCTGACCGTCTGGAACATCGCCAAGTGGCCCCTCATCATCCTCCTCGTCGTGGCCGCAATCGCCATCCTCTACTACGGCACCCCGAACGTGAAGCAGCCCAAATTCCGCTGGATGAGCCTCGGGTCCCTGATCGCCCTGGTGATCTTCCTGCTGGCCTCCCTGGCCTTCGGGTTCTACGTCGCGAACTTCAGCAGCTACAACGAAACCTACGGCACCATCGGCGGCGTGATCATCTCCCTGCTCTGGCTCTGGATCCTGAACATGTCACTGCTCTTCGGCGCCGAATTCGACGCCGAAATGGAACGCGGCCGCCAGCTCCAGGCCGGCATCGAAGCCGAAGAAACCATCCAGCTCCCGCCCCGGGACACCAAACAGAGCGACAAACTACAGGCAAAAGAAGAGGAAGACATCCAACGGGGCCGGGAACTCCGCGAACAACACGACGACGCCAACGAAGAACAGCGCCAACAGCGTCAGCCGGGCGCGCCAGCCGGAGGTGCCAGCAAAATAGACCGCCCCTGAAACAAAGGGGGATTGGAGTCGGTGGCCGTGTGGCCGGCCGCGTCGATTGGTGACAGGAGCTTGGGCCGCGCGCCGGCTTAGGGGTGATCCCTGTTGGGCGGGAGGGCCAACAGGTGTTTGGCCAAAGCGACTTCCGGTTGCTCGGGGTGCGCTTCCACATACGCCCTGAGTTGTTCCCGTTCGCGCGCACTCTCAGGATCGGTCAGTGACATCAACGCCTCGATAGCGGTGATGGCCTGCCGGCGTATGTCTGGCAGCTTCTTCCCATCGCGAGGTTCTACCTGGCCGGGGGACACCAGGCGAAGAGGCGACGGTGCGGGGCCGCTCAGGCTCGGTTCGGGAAGTAAAAATGGATTGGTCGACATCTGGTGTCCCTTATTCCTGTTCCAGTTGAACCTGAAACGGATCCACGGCCATACGCGCTCCCAAGAGCGGGCGCTCAACGCGGAGGACTACAACGTCAGTTTACGCCGGGACATCAGTTCATGCCCGGGCCGTAAGGCCTACCCGGCGGTTTTATCAGCTGCTGAATACCACGCAATGATCCAGGCCGGAAGGTCTCCGCCGAGGAGAAGAGATGTGTGTATCCCTTCGCAGGATGCCCTTACCGATTGCCGGGCTCATGTGCCCTCACGGTGCAGGACAGCAACCGATCTCCGGCCGTCCTGAACAGGCGGCTCGTGGTGTGGTGGGTTTCAGTGCGGAGAAAGGACCTTCCTTCGGTCTCGTGGGCAGAATTAGGCCCATGTGCGGTCGATATGTGATGTTTAAAGCCACTGGCGATCTCCTCAGTCATTTCGAGGCCAAGGAGGTCGAGGGCAGCCCGCCGCCGCCCAGCTGGAATGTGGCGCCCACCCAGGACGTGCCCATCATCACCGAGGAGCTGGACGATGACGGGGTCGACCGCCGGCTGCTGGTTGCACGCTGGGGTTTGGTTCCGTCACGGGCCAAGGACATCAAGATCGGCTCCAAGCGAGGGTAAATCCCACATCCAGGCCATGCTCTCCCTCGCCCGGCGGCGGCTTAACGTCCTCTAGGCCGTGCTCCGCGACGGCACCACATACACCCGGTCCCGGTGACGGCAGCACCATTGGCTTCCTGAGGAAGCTCTCTTCGAGCCGCTCCCGGTCAGCCGTCAGGCCGTTAGGTCATTGATCGTTGTTAGTCATGACTGCCTCGGGAAGTTCATCCAGCGTGCGCGCGAGGGTACGCGTCCTCCGAGCGCTGGCCGGTGGCCAGGGTTTGACGAGGACTTTGAGGCACTTTCTTTCGTCCATGCCCTTGCATCCCTGAACGATGCCGTCCATGTCGGAGGGACGCCGAAGACCTTGCCGAGTTCGAAGGTGCCGTTGAGGATGTCGGTCATGAGCTCTTCGATGTGGCTCGGACCCGGGCCGGACCACTGGTACGGGTGATGTTGCCGCCGAAGAGGCTGTTGAAGCGGACGGCCTCCAGGACCACGTGGGAGCCGTGGCCGCCGGTGAGCGCGGACCTGGAGGCTGGCGGCTGCCGCCGGCGGGGGCAGTTGGGCGGGGATCAGCGTCAAAGCGGCAATGATCGTGTAGACGCATGGGGGGGACCGGGGCTCCCGAGCGGGGAGACCAGGGAGGCGGGGGCGAACCCGGTGCCCCCGGCGGTTCCCCGCGGTTCCGGCGTTGAACGCGGAGACGCCGAGGGCGGATCCGAGCGGCTTTTCCGGCGAAGCGGACCGCAAGGTCAATGCGCACGCTGTTGCGCGCTGGGACCGAACAGGCCCAGCAGGAGCAGCCCAGATATTTGGTTGTCTCCGGAGTCCTGTTCGGCCAGACTATTCGTATGTAAGGCTCCGCGTCCTGACGGTCATTGGAGATCTGGACGCCGGGGAGTGGCCATGGGATCGAGACTTTGGAGGCTAACGTGGACGAGAGTTTGACGCGTGTTTGGGTTGCTTCCGCAGACAGTGAGTCCGCGGACTTTGCGGCGGATCAAGCGAGGATGGACCTACGCGATGCAATGACGGATGCCATGGATGGAGGTGCAGACCCGCAAAGTGTTTGGGTTGCTTCCAATGCCACTGACCCTGACATGATGCGCGACCAGAGCGATGCGGATCTGCCCGGGTTTTCATAGCCGAGGCCTGCGCTCCTGAGCTCGTTGGGTCCTGGCCCGGAAAACACTTCCCGGATTGATGTCAGCGCCTTTTCCCGCACCCGCGCGACGTCATTTCCCTTGGGCACTCTTGCTGGCAGGTCTGCCGCTTCTCCTTGGTTGGCCGGCGGAATACCTCGAGGAATCACGATCGGGAATGCCAGGGCGAGAGATATACCGTCAGGTTCTCCAGGGGTGTTGATGAGGGGGCTTGATGGGTAGGGCTTTAGGCCTACGAGAACCGGATTGTCCGGGTGCCGGACCTCAGCACCGATACCCGTTGGCCGGCGTCCCGTGGCCGGGCCGTGGAGCTGGGGGCGCGCAGCATGCTGTCCATCCAGTTGTTAGTCGAAGGCGACCGGCTGGGTGCGTTGAACCTGTTGGGCGTCAGGCCGGACGTTTTCGATCTCGAGTCCGAGCAGATTGGGCTGCTCGTCGCCGCTCACGCGGCCGTGGCGTTCGCCGATTCCCAGAAAATCAGTCAGCTCAACGAGGCCATGATCTCCCGCCAACTCATCGGCCAGGCAGAAGGCATCCTGATGGAACGCTACAAAATTACTGCCAGCAGGCCTTTCTAGTCCTGACCCGCGTCAGCTCCAGCTCCACATCAGACTGCGTGAGGTCGCAGAACACCTGGCCAGCAGCGGAGAGATCGCCGCCGAAAAACACCGCGGCCGACTGAAGGGATATTCTTCGCGGGAGATCGTAGGTCCGGGTTGGATAAGGGCGGTGCCGGGGGCTAGCGGGACGGCGGGGCGTGGACCGGCTTGCCACACGTCTGTTGAGGCGGTCGGCGGTTCTCCTCATCAGGGGTTGGACATCGTCTGAGGACATGGAAGTGCCCCCGATGATATTGGGGGATACATCGGGGGCGCTATGGAGAGCGTAACCCGTGGCCTTTTCCATTCAAGTGCCAAATTCTGCGGCGACTGAATGTGCCACCGGGTGGTACCCGTTCGGGGCTAACCGGCAATGGGCATTTAGTGGGCTTTCAGGGGTGGCGGCTGGCTCCTGGTGCCAATTTCGGGGCCGACGCCCGGGCTGTGTATCCGGGATGACCCGGAGGAGCGAGGGATATGGCCCACCCCCAACAGGTTTGTCCGGGCCATATCCTCGCCGGTTAGAGCGTTCCCGTGCGGGCGTGGGAACGGTGTTTGTGCGGGGTGTACCCGCGCCGGCGGAGTTCGTGGTCGACGGCTGTGAGGAGCTCCTCGGCCGGTCCACCGAGTACGAGGACCTGGCGCAGAGACTCGCGCAGGTTCAGAAGGTCTTCAGTAGGTACCAGCGGCCACCTTCCGAACCGGTGGAATACCCGGTGGGGTGTTCGGGTGTTGCGTGTCCGCTCATGCGGCTGCCCTCAGTGCGGGATCGGGGCGGCAACCGGCAGGGGCACGTGAAGGATGACGTCCGTGAAGTATCTTGGCGTCTTGCCCGGAAAGGATGCGGAGCGCTTCCGGGGAGCCGATGTGGAGCTGGTCCAGGTCAAGGAGAACGGCAAAGCCGGGCAGGACGCGCCCGGCGCGGCGGATCAAGCCGAGGATGCCATGGACGTTCTCGGAGGTGAGCCTTCCTGCCGGGTGAAGGGTGGCGGAGTCTGCGTCCATGTCGACTCTGACAGTGACGGAAAGTTTGGCGGTCATGGAAAAGGGGTCCTCTACGAAACACGGTGAGGGCCGCCTGCTTGACCTCCCCGAGGATACCAAGATCACCGCAAGCAAACCAATTTTTTCGTGACCGGCGTCACTTGCGCCGGACCATGGGCCCTTGGTCGCAGGTAGTGCTGAGCGTCAGGTCTCCCCATGCGGGCTGTCCCCTTCGTACGTCCCAGCGCTGGCCGGAACACGCGGCGGGAAAATCCGACTGGTGCATTCAGACCCCCCTTCCTCGGAAACGCCGGGGAGGATCAGCAGGTTGCTGGGGACGCCCCTACAAAAATGATCCCCGCGAAAATTCGGCTCGCCGTGGCGTCCACGGGTAAGTCCGGCGCGAAGGTCAACGGACTCTGCGCCGAGCTGGGGGTCAGCCGCCAGACCCTGTACCGGCACGTCTGCATCTCACCCACGGGCCCGGCGGCCCGATGGCGGGAGGGTGCTGTCCGGGTTGTGGTCCGCGCCGGGGACTAAGGACAAGACACGCGTCGTCTAGTCCTGGAAGTGGGGAGCTGTTCGCGGCTGCCCGGTGAAACTGTCCACTATGGATTGGGCGATGAGGTAGAGCTTTTGGTTCCTGTCGTTGGAAGCGCGGGTGAGGAATGCAATGGCTTCGTCCTTACTGCAACGGTTTTGGGCCATGATCATGCCGCAGGCCAGGTCGATGACGGATCTGTTTTCCATCGCGGCTTGGAGGTCATGGGCGCGTTGGTCTGCGGCGGCGATCCTGATGGCCAGGCGAAGGGCCTTTCCGGCCATCTCCGCGAAGAGCACGGCGGCGGCAACGACGTCCCTGGTGAACGGCCCGGGGGCCGGGGAGAAGAAGTTCAGGACCGCGCCCCAGCCCTCATCCGCCCTCATGGGGATACCCAGGGCGCTGCTGATACCGGCGGCGGTGAGTGCGGTACGGTACTCGGGCCACCGGGGATCGGACGAGATGTCACCGAGCAGCACGGGGACACCCCCTTCGAGCGCGTCCACGCAGGGACCGTCGCCCAGCGCCTGCTCAATTCTGTCCAATACGACGGCTCTGTCGCTGCTGCCGCCAATGGTCGCCGTGCGTTTGTTCCTCCGCAAGGTCACCGCACATTCGATGTGTACGCCGGTGGTGCTGGTCATCGTGGCGGCCGCGAATCCGGTCAGGCCGTCCAGGACGGATTTGATGTCGGCTGTGCTTCCTATCAGGTCGATCAGCTGCTCAAAGTCGTCCCCCAATTCCTCAACTACCATGTGCTCAATGTAGGGACACGGGGCGAGGACCACAACACTGGAATGATGCTTTTGTCCGGCTGCGGCCGGCACATCGATCAAGACGAGGATGTTTTCTGCTCATCGGCATGTCGCCGACTGTGCCGGGCGGAGGGTGTCCGCGGATGTGGCCCACCCCCGATAGTCGTTGGGCCACATCCGCGAAGTTTATTCCGCTCCTGTGACGAACGATGGAACCACCGCGACAGCCGGAGGAATTCATCTGAGGCAACGACTGCACCTTCCCGGAGGCATTGACATAAGGCAACAGGGACCAGAGTTCGCTGACGCTGATGTCGGAGTTGCTGAGGGCCGGACGCAGGAGCCCGCTCTGGCCGTGGCTCAAGTTCCGCGGGAGGGTCCGGAGATGGTCCGCTTGTCCCAGTCATGGAGATGTCCGGGCGAAGCCGCAGATGGCGCGCGCCCGCCGGCTTGGATTCCGCGCCGATTGACCTCAGCGGCCAGCCGGCGCCATAAAGGGTCTCGTGCGGCCGTCTATGCGTCAGGAGCTATTTCCGCTGCGCGTCCCGGGGAGTGTTCTCCGGCCCGCTGGCGGGCTGTCGGTGACGGTCGAAAAGTGAGCCATTCTGACGGTTGAAAACTGAGCCACCCGGTCCGAACGATTGGATGGGTGATCACAGTGGAAGATTGGGCACTGATACGGCGGTTGCATCTGGCCGAGGGTGAATCGATGAGGTCGATAGCGGCCCGGCTGGGTGTCTCGCGGAATACCGTCGCGAAGGCGGTGGCGTCCGGGAGTCCGCCGAAGTATGAGCGGGCGGCCGGGGACTCCGCGATCCGGGCCATCGAGCCGAAGATCCGGGCGCTGTTGAAGGACAATCCCAGGATGCCGGCGACGGTGATCGCCGAGCGGGTGGGCTGGTCCGGTTCCCCGGCCTGGTTTCGGGAGAACGTGGCACGGATCCGCCCCGAGTACGCACCGGCGGATCCTGCCGACCGGATCAGTTACGAGCCCGGGGACCAGATCCAGTGCGACCTGGTGTTCCCGGAGGCCAGGATTCCCTGCGGGCCCGGCAGGGAGCGGGTGTTCCCCGTGCTGGTGATGGTGTGTTCACACTCGCGGTTCATCATGGCCCGGATGATTCCATCCCGCACTACCGGGGACCTGCTGGCGGGGATGTGGGAACTGCTGGAGGGCCTGGGCGCGGTGCCGCGGCGGCTGGTCTGGGACAACGAAACGGGCATCGGCCGCGGCCGCCGGCTTGCGGCCGGCGTCCCGGCGTTCGCCGGGGTCCTCGCGACCAGGATCGTGCAGCTCAAACCCTATGATCCGGAGAGCAAAGGCATCGTGGAGCGGGCCAACGGTTACCTGGAAACCTCCTTCCTGCCCGGCCGGACCTTCGCCTCCCCGGAGGATTTCAACGCCCAGCTCAGTGGATGGCTGCCCGGGGCGAACCGCCGGCTGGTCCGGAACACCGGAGGACGTCCTGCGGAGCTGATCGGCGCCGACCGGGCCGCGATGCTGGCGCTGCCGCCGGTGCCACCGCTGACGGGATTCTCCTCCCGGGTCCGTCTGCCCCGGGACTACTACGTCCGGGTCGCGTCCAACGACTACTCGGTGAACCCGCCGGCCATCGGACGTTTCGTGGAGGTCCATGCGGATCTGGAGACAGTGCGGATCAGTTTCGAGGGACGGGACGCCGGGATTCACCGGCGGTCCTGGGGCAGGGGCCAGACCATCACCGACCCTGCCCACGTCGAGGCGGCAAGGGTACAACGGACAGCCTTCCAGAACGCCGCCGCGGCGCCGGAAGAATCCGGCCTGGACGCCGAGCTCCGCGATCTGGCCGACTACGACCGGGCGTTCGGTGTGGTCTTCGAAGACGGGCAGGTCCTCCCATGACCGGGGACAGGGAGATTTCCGGGCAGATCGAGTACTACGCCCGGGCCATGAAGGCACCGCGGATCCGCGAGTCAGCGGCCCGCCTGGCCGACCAGGCGCGCGAGGCCGGCTGGTCCCACGAGGAATACCTGGCCGCCGTGCTCTCCCGGGAAGTTGCGGCCAGGGAAGCCTCCGGCGCGGAAACCCGGGCCCGGGGTGCAGGATTTCCGGCCAGGAAGTCACTGGAGGACTTCAATTTCGACCACCAACCCGGGCTGAAACGGGAACTGATCGCCCACCTGGCGACCGGCGCGTTCCTGGCCGAGGCCTCCAATGTGGTGCTCCTGGGACCGCCAGGGACCGGGAAAACCCATCTGGCCACCGCGCTCGGCCTGCGGGCCACCCAGCTTGGCCACCGCGTCCTGTTCGCGACCGCAACAGGATGGGTGACCCGGCTGCAGGGCGCGCACCAGGCCGGCCGTCTGCCCTCAGAACTCATCCGGCTCCGGCGCTACGGTTTGATCATCGTCGACGAGGTCGGCTATATCCCGTTCGAACAGGACGCCGCGAACCTGTTCTTCCAGCTCGTGTCCTCACGCTATGAACATGCCTCGCTGATCCTGACCTCAAACCTGAGCTTCGCCCGCTGGGGCGATGTCTTCGGGGACCAGGTCGTCGCCTCCGCGATGATCGACCGCATCGTCCACCACGCTGAGGTCGTCACCCTCAAGGGCTCCAGTTACCGGCTCAGGAACCACCAGATCGAGTCCCTGCCCTCGACAAGACCGGAAAATACGGCAGAATAATTTCGTCAACGTGGCTCAGTTTTCACCCCACGAAACGGCTCACTTTTCGACCAGCACTGACACGGGCCTGCTGGAGATGGTGTGCAAGCTTTGCTTCAGCGTCCGCGCGCCGTTGCCAGATGGTCCGCAGCCGGTGTGTGGTGAGGTCCCCGCGGTGCGTCTGGTGTCCCGCCCGCTGTGCCCCCTGGGACCCGGCGGCGCCCGGTCCAGGTTCAGTGTGTGCGTTCATGACCGAATGTTCCCACACGAAGTCCTGGTCCAAAAGGCACAAAATGGCAACGTCGCGGGCTCCGGAAAGACGACGGTGGGCACCTCGGCCGCCGCCGCCGCCATCCGGCCGCTCCCGGTGGTTCGCCGCCAGCTAGCCGAAGTCCCGCCGAATGTCGCGGTACCTGATGTTCCGGGGCGGCTTTTCCCCGGTCGCATCATGGCCACAGGGAGGGCCGCGCCGCAGGAGCCCGCGGGGCTATCCTGACGGTATGAACCCCACGGCCCGGCCACACCCTCCGGCGCATCGCCCTCGGTGCAGTTTCAGCAGCGGCCACGCCCGAGTGGTCGGGTAGGTTCGGCGCGGGTGTGGTCCGACGGTCCGCTCGTGATCGGCATTCCCTGGCTGCCCTCAGCGATGACGATCCGGAAAGGTGCAGACCTGGCGCAGAGGCTGAATGTACACCTCGTTTGCGCTTTCGTGGACCCGGAAAGCTACCTCACGGAGTGGGGACCCGCCGAATCACTCCTGGGCGTTTCCCTTGACCCGGCACCCAAAGAAGACTCGGAATTCCCGTCCTCAGCCATCCTGGACCGGCTCCAGAACGTTCTCGGGCCGCCCGGGCAGGACTGGAGTTTCAGGGCGCTCAACGGAGACGTTCCCCGGGCCCTGACCCGCCTGGCCGAAAGCACGGCTGCGTCGATGCTCATGGTCGGTGGCCCCAGGCCCGGCCGACTGGCCGGCATAGTCCGGCTCGTGGAAGGATCCATCAGCATGTCCCTCATCCGCCTGCAGCCCAGACCGGTTGTCGTAGTGCCCCACACCGACTCCTGATAGGGCGGCAGGCCCGACGTGTTCCACCGTCAACCGGTCCTTGATTGCCATGGGCCGACGCCAAGGCAAAGGAGCCTTTCCTCCGGTCGTTAACGAGGCTGTTGGACGCAGGCGCAGTGCCTGGGATCAGCTCCAGAGCGGCCTGGAGGACGGCATCGACATTGTTTTCCTGCTGCAACTCGCTGGCTGGCAAGCTCGTTGAGTTGAGTGGCCATCAGGGAGCTGGCCGGGCGCTCTCGGTTTGGTTGCCGCTTCCCTCGACTTGCTTCGGGCTCACTTCTGGCTTCCGCTGCTCGTGTCCAGAGCCTGGTTCTTCACTGGTTCGGGGAGGGCCTGTAGGTGTTCGTCGGTTCCCTCGCGGAGGCTGACGCGGGCCCCGGGTACACCGATCAAGGTGACGTGTGACCCGTCGGTTGCTTCCAGATCCAGATGGACCGTGCTTCCGCGGAGTTCTGTGGACAGGACGGCGAAGCTCATATCCGCCAGCCGCAGGACGTTTCCCTCGTGGACTTCTCGGAGCCGGTGCTTGATGGTGGGCCGGGATTGTGCGTGTTTCTTCATTGTCATGGACCTCGTCGGGGTTGCAGCGGACGGAGTTGGCTCGATCCGCGTGGGTCTGCTGGCCGGACCTCATCTCGGGGAGGTCCGGCCAGCAGCCTGTGCTCTAAGCCCGGCTTCTCCGGCCGGCAACGGCGCCGTAGATCAGGAGAACAATGACAGCACCCAGGATGGAGAGGAGCCAGGTCCGAAGATCGAAGAAGTCACCGAGCCCACCGCCGAAGATCAGTGAACCGATCCAGCCTCCGAGGATTGCGCCGACGACGCCGATAACCAGCGTGATCACCCAGCCACCTCCCTGGGTACCGGGAAGGATCGCCTTGGCGATGGCGCCGGCGATCAGACCAAGAATGAGAAACGCCAGAAAACCCATGACTGCACATCCTTTCGATTCACGGCCGTGGAAGGCGGCCGTTAAGATGGTTCTATCAGCATGCTTATTACCACGCAATGGCCCGGGCCGGCCATTGAGGATCTGCCGGGGGATGGCAGATGCGGAGCCTTCGCGGGATTAGCGGGTAGGTCGATCCTTTCGTCGGATGCCCTTACCGGTTGCCGGGCTGGTGATGTGGGGGTGGGTTTAGTCCGGAGAGTGGACCTCTCACCGGGCCCGTGGGGCACAATAAGCCCATGTGCGGCAGATATGTGATGTCCAAAGCCACTGGCGATCTCCTCAGTCATTTCGGGGCCAGGCAGGTCGAGGGGAACCCGCCCCCGCCAAGCTGGAATGTGGCCCCCACCCAGGACGTGCCCATTATCGCTGAGAAGCTGGACGATGACGGGATCGACCGCCGGCTGTTGATCGCACGCTGGGGCCTGGTTCCGTCCTGGGCCAAGGACATCAAGATCGGCTCGCGGCTGATCAACGCCCGCAGTGAATCGATTTTGGACAAGCCCTCGTTCCGCAAGGCGGCCATCAAGCGCCGGGCACTGATTCCCGCGGAGGGATATTACGAGTGGCAGAAGACCGAGGACGGGAAGAAGATCCCGCATTACCTCTACTCCGAAAAGGATGATGTGCTGGCCTTCGCCGGACTGTACGAGTTCTGGCCCGACCCCTCCCTCCCGCAGGATGACCCGCACCGGTGGCTGCTCAGCTGCACCGTGTTGACGACCACGGCGCATGATTCCCTCGGCCACGTCCACGACCGGGCACCCCTCATCATTCCCCCCGAGTTGTATGCCCGGTGGCTGGACCCGGAAACAACGGACAAGGACACAGTGCAGGAGCTGCTCGAAGCCATCCCGGAGCCGGTCCTGACCCCCAGGGTGGTCACCGACCGGGTCAACAGCGTCCGCAACAACGGCCCGGAACTCATTGACCCGGCTCCCTAAGAAGTCAGGTTTTGCCCGTCTCCGGGATGAAGGCTCCCCGTGCGCGGAGCAATGGAGGCGGCAGGTGCTTCAGGAGCGTCAGGGTTCTGGCCCCTTCCCCAGGTCGTGACGGTTCAGCCGGGGTAGTTACGGGTGCGGGAAGTCATTGTTTGTCAGCCCAGCGCTCGTGGGCGGACTGCCGGCTGATGCCGACGGCGCGGCCAATGTCCGCCCAGGTCGCTCCCGCGGCCTTCGCGGCGGCGACGGTCTTGTCCAGCCGGTGCCCGGCCTGGGTGTATTCGCGCGCTGCGGCCTCCACGCCGGCTACAGCGTCCAGCGGTGCGAGGTGGGCTTTCCATTCCTCGTGGATGGCGTTTTCTACCTCGCTGGAAGCGTCCGCGTAATCATCGGGTGAGAGGTACTCACGGCGGCGGCTGAAGTCGGCCGCGGCAGGGGAGGTGACACGCACCCACAGCTGGCCTTGCCATCCGCATTCGCAGGCTCCGCACCAGCCGATGATCTCGTTGTTCGGGACTACTTCGTAACCGGGCAGCATCCTGTCCGGCCTGTATCGGCCGGTGATGCCTTTGACGAGCATTCCTTCGCCAGTCGATGATGCGGAGAGCCGGCCATCGGGTGCGACGGCGGCCGCCCACCCTTCGTGTTTGTTGTCGTTCGATATCCAGCCCATAGCGCTCACTCTCCTGTCAGGTTATCCTGACGATGAGTATGTCAGGGACCCCTGACCATGACCAGAGCAATGCCTGTTCGACACAACGCCCGTGTCGAGGGCAGCCTCGCTCCCGGCCGGAGCAGTCCCGCGCCAGGGTCTACCGGAAGCTTCCTGGACCAAGGGCCGATCCCGCGACGAGCCGTGCCCCGCGTCCCTAAAGCCGGGGCAGAGCGCCGTGCTTGTAGGCGCGGGTTAGGATCAGGCATGCCTCACAGCTCCAAGTCTCAACTGGCTCGTCGTAATCAGCGGCGCGCGTCACCCCGGGTGACATCTACCAAAGCCGTGAAGCGTGAACCGGTGCGTTTGAGCACGAAGGTCTTCTGGATTATTTCCGCAGTCATCTATGCGGCGTCCCTACTGGTGCCCGCAACTATGGGTTTCGGGACGTGGATGCAGGTGGACATCATTTTGGTTCCATTCCTGGCTCTCATCGCTTTCCCCGTGATACTGGGAGATCAGACACCTGACGGCAGTATTCCCAGTTCCCAATACAGCGACGGCGGAGGGCCGGACTGCAGCAGCGGCAGTGGAGACTACTGCTGACCAGTACTCGGCGCCGCCCTCCATCTGGCAGGGATGCTTCACCTCCTGATCAGAGGAGACAGCGCCTCCGGTCACCCCAGCTATTACGGGAACCGGGAAACGAGTGACACAGCGTTCCTGTTCCTCGCCGCAACCCTCGGGCTGTATGTCGGGGCCGGCATTCTCGTGGGACGTGGGGTCCGAAAAGCCCATCTTGCTCCAGGGCTACGCGCCGACGGTTACTTCCCAGAGGTGCGCGAAGCGTCACCGGAAACAACATAAATGCAGGCAGGTCGTTAGGCGAACTTCCGGCATCGGAGGCCCAAGTGCCTGGACTTGCCGGAGGCTTACCCGCCCCGACCCAAGTCGGGCGATAGTGTGTGGCGCAGCGGCCCGTGGCGGCCGGCAGATCAACCGAAGGAACACCCATGGCAGGCAAGTTCGAGGTCTACAAAGACAAATCCGGTGGCTACCGGTTCCGCCTCAAAGCCGGCAACGGCGAAGTGATTGCCTCATCGGAGAGCTACAAGTCCAAGGCCAGCGCCATGAACGGCATCGAGTCTGTGAAGAAAAACGCCGGCGCTGACATCGTGGACCTCACCGAGGAATCCTGACCGAAGCCCACAGTGTACGAAGGAACCCGGCTGCCTTTGAATGGGTGGCCGGTTCCTTCGTCTTTAGCGTGGCCCCGACAAAGGAACTACCGAAGGTTCAGACGATCAACGGGGGGACAGGTTGTACGCCAATGGGGACAGCCCGAGCTGCGCGGACGGCTCCGCCTGACCCCAGTGGGCACAACCCGGCGGACCCCGTGGCGGCCCTGAGTCAGGTTCGTGGACGGTCCGCTCGGCTCCACGCGGCGGCATAAACCAGGGCATCTATGGCCCCGGACGCGCTCCGTAGATCTGGTTGACAGGGGGAAAGTGGTGCTCTTAAATTCTTAGTGTTCTAGGAACGTTTCCGGGCTGGTCATGCTTCACCTTCATGCTGTTGCTTGTTTCATTTGAGCGGCCATGCCGCCAGGATGCAGGAGGCCACGATGACGAAGACACCACTGGAAGATTTCCTCACTGAGTGCGTCGCCGTAGATCCGGACGGCGGTCTCAGCGTGGAGGAACTGTACGGCTTGTACCTGAGCTGGTGCGGGCTCGAAGGGGTTGCCCCCTTGGGCAGCAGGGCGTTCAGAGCCGGGTTGCGCGCAGCCAATGTCCCCATTGAAAACCGTGGAAGACGGTGTCCGGGTCTGAGGATGACCGGCCCCGCAGCGTGCGACTACCTGGTCCACCGCGAACTGCCGCTCGCCGTGCTGGAAGCCCCTGCCGGACGTCCCCAACTGACCTCACACAGGGCCCCTGAACCCGCCGCGCCGCTTCCCGGCCGCCGGACCGGGGGAATCCAGGGCGTCGTGCCGGCTGCCTGACGAGCCCCGGCCCGGTCATTGACGCCATGTCTCCGGGACTCGTACCCGGTTTGATCGCCCGCTGGCGGCCGCGCGGTAGTTGGCGGGCGTATGAGGAAGCCTCCGCGCGAGTCCAGGGACTCAAGCGCGGAGGCTCCCGGTTCTCCAAGCTGGGGGGACTGGAGAGCCGATCTGATTCTACAGGCAGCAGTGACGTCATGACCGCTGGTCCACGGTGGGAGCCCCGATGTTCCGGTCATGGCCGGGGAGGGCGGCCCCGAGTCCTGCCGGCCTGCCATCCGGGAACGGCGGCGTCGAGGAGTTTGACCTTCACAGGGTCGAGGTCCCGGCGGCGCCGTTTGTACCGCTGGGCGTGGATCCAGACTCCGAGGGTGTGTTCACGCTCTGAGTCATAGTCGTGGTGGCGTGGCCAGTCGTGGCCTTCCTGGCGGAACTCCACGAGTTCGGCCAAGCGGCCGTGCCATCTGGCTTCGTCTGCCATTTCCCGGCGGTTTTCGGCCCATCCCGGCACGTGGGCGAGGCCGTGGCTGTAGGCCGGGTCGAGGGATCCTTCGGCGGCTTCCCGCCGGCGCCCGGACAGCCAGCGCGCCATCGACCGTTCGTTCCGGTCGCCGGAGCGGCTTTCAGGGATTCGGCCTTCGGCCGAGATCCAGGCGATGACCTCTTCCATGCGGGCAAGGTCCGTGGGGGAGGGGTAAGGGACAGGTGCGGCCCCGGCGGCTGCGTGGTGTTCGGTTTCGAGTCCCGGGTCCTGGCGGCGGGCGATGACCAGGTGGTACCCGACGACGGCGGGATGAACGCGCACGAGTTCAGCGATGCGTTTCCGGCTCAGTCCGAGCCGGTACATCAGCACCCATTCCGCGTCAGGAGCGCGCCGCAACCGCCTGTCCATAATGGACCATCCTGCCACGGCCCTGCCCAGGCAGTAGAGGCGGCACCACGGGACCACAAACACTGCTTTCGGGCGTCCGCTGGCGCGGCCGGCTGCTGGGTCCAGTGCTGTCCGTCGCAGGGCTCCGGCCCGCCCTGGCCCTGTTCTGTCTACGACGCTTTTTTGGTTGCTGTCCTTCGGATTCTAGGCGTCCGCTCCACCCCGTCTAACGTGAAAATAGGGTGTCCCCGCGGTCTCGGCCGGTGTGGGTGAGGGGTTCCAGGGTGACGGTGTAGCCGAGTTCCTCGAGTTGTGTCACAGCCCGTGCCCGGGTGCGGGCCGGTTGGCGTTTGGCGTAGTAGTCCGGCCCGGGGTCCCGGTAAACCTCGCCGGTGGTGAGCATGTGCCAGACCGCAGTGAGGACGGAGTGCTCGACGGCGACGAGGGCCTTCATCGGTCCCCTGCGGGATTTGATGCGCCGGTATTTGGCGCCGAAGTATGTTGTCTGGGAGTGGGAGACCGCCATGGCCGCGGTGCCCAGCGCGCGTTTGAGGTAGCGGTTCCCGGGTCTGGTTTTGGTTGACTTGACCCGCCCGGCTGATTCGTTGGCCCCGGGAGCGGTCCCGCCCCAGGATGCGAGGTGCCCGGGGGTGGCAAAGACGGACATGTCCGCCCCGGTTTCGGCAATGATGACATCGGCGACGAGGCCGGAGACACCGGGGATGGTGGCCAGGAGTTCACGGGCGCCCTGAAAAGGGGCCATCAGCTCCTCAAGCCGGGCATCGACGCGTTGGAGGTCCTTGGTGTGGGCGTCGATCCGGTCCAGGAAAAGCCTGGCCATGAAGGCGTGGTGGTCATTGAAGCGTCCGGTGAGTGCTTCGATGAGGGCCGGTATCTTCGGGCGCATCCTCGTCTTCGCCAGGTCAGCGAGGACCCGCGGATCGTCCTGACCGCTGATCAGTGCCTCGAGCATGGCCCGTCCGGAGACCCCGGTGATGTCGGTGGCGACGGAGGAGAGCTTGATCCCGGAGTCCTCCAGCATCTTCTCCAGCCGCTGGATCTCGCGGGAGCGTTCATCGGTGATCGCTGTTCGGGCCCGGGTCAGGTCCCGGATCCGGCGGATATCGGCCGGCGGGACGAAACAGCCCCGGACCAGACCGTAAGCGCCGAGCTGCGCCAGCCAGGCAGCATCGGAAACGTCGGTCTTACGCCCGGGCAGATTCCGGGCATCGCGGGCATTGACCAGCTCCACGGTCAGCCCGGCGTCCTCGAGCAGGAAGTAGAACTGGCGCCAGTAATCACTCGTGGCCTCGATAATGACCAGTTGGACGTGTTCGGCGAGCAGATACTGCGCCAGTTCACGGACCTGGTTCGTCATTGCTGTCCACGTCGTGGTCTCCACGGTTACTCTTCCGCCGGGTCCGGTGACCCGCACGCACACCTTCGCGTCACGTTTGGAGACATCCAGTCCTGCGCACCGTTGACAGAGCACATCCATCCCACTCGCCTTCTCCCGTACCGCAATCGGATTCATGGCGTGTCCCGGAACGGAGGGCAAAAGATACAGAAATCTAACGTTCGTGCTCAAGGCAACAGTCCACGGTCCCCGTGGAAAAGGGCCCTCCACCACCAAGCTAATACACAGGCTCACAGGCACCAGCGAGTGATCAGGGTCGGATCCGGAACACCCCTCCAGTATCGTCCCGGCACCAGACCGCCGGAAGATGGACCTGCCGGACTCAAAGCCGCGGCAGCGCGCCTATTTCCCCCTCCCCGGAGGGACGCGGCAGCGGCCCTGAAAAGCTAATACGAAAGTAAGGGTGGTCAGGCTGCGTTGGCCGGGGTGATGGTGACATCGAAACCGAGGCTCTTGAGTTTGTTGATGGCGTTGTTCTTGGCTTTGATCGGGTCCAGGCGGGTGAAGTGATCAGCACCGGGTTCTGCGTAGCATTCGCCGTCGGCGAGCAGGCGCCAGGCCGCGGTGAGGATGGAGTGTTCGACGGCCACGGTGGCTTTCATGGGTCCGCGGCGGGCGGCGACGCGCCAGTATTTTGCGGCCAGGTAGGTGTCCTTGCTCCGGGAAGCGGACATCGCCGCGATGCCCAGGGCGCCTTTGAGGTATTTGTTGCCGGGCAGGATGTGGGCTGACTTGATCCGTCCGGCGGATTCGTTGGCGCCGGGACAGACGCCGGTCCAGGAAGCGAGCCGGCCGGGTGTTTCGAAGCGGGACATGTCCGCGCCTGTTTCGGCGATGATCACGTCGGCGACTTTGAGTGAGACTCCGGGGATGGTGGCCAGGAATTCCCTGGCGGCACGAAAGGGCTCCATCGCTTCCTCGATCCGCCCGGTGAGCGCGTCGATGATGCGCGACTGGGCATCGATCTGGTCCAGATGCAACCGGGCCATGAACGCGTGGTGTTTTTTGAAGCGGCCGGTGAGGGCCTCCACGAGCTCGGGGATTCTGGAGCGGAGGGTGCCTTTGGCGAGGCCGGCGAGGACCTCCGGGTCGCGTTCACCGCTGACGAGGGCTTCGAGCATCGCCCGGGACGAAACACCGGTGAGGTCCGAGACCACTGAGGAGAGCTTGATCCCGGAACCTTCCAGGAACTTCTCCAGGCGCTGGATCTCGCGGGTCCGGTCACGGGTGGCAATGGCCCGGGCCCTGGTCAGGTCCCGCAGTTCACGGATCGGTTCGGGCGGGACGAACGAGGCCCGAAGCAGCCCGTGCGCGCCCAGCTGAGCGAGCCAGGCCGCGTCAGAGACGTCGGTTTTGCGGCCCGGGATGTTCCTTGCGGCCTTGGCGTTGACCAGCATCACCGGCAGCGTTTCTTCGAGGAGATAGAAGAAGGGTTTCCAGTAATCGCTCGTGGCTTCCATGACGACCGTGGTGACGTGCTCGCGTTCCAGGAAGTCCCGCAGGGCAAGGATCTGGCCTGTGGTAGCGCCCCACGTTGTGACCGTGGAGGTGTAGGTTCCGGTTCGCTGCCCGGGCAGCCGGAGACAGACCTTCGCGTCGCGTTTGGAAATATCCAATCCGGCAGCCCGCTCGTGCACGATATCCATGACTGTTCCTCCTGACACCTTGACCTCGTTATGTCGGCGTCTGCCGAGGGGAGGACAGGGAAAACAGAGGAATCTAACACTCGTGCTCCAAAGGCAACAATCCACGGTTCCCGTGGAAGCCCTCCGCGCCACGCTAGCCCACAGGCTCAACCACAGCACCACAGACGGGCCGGCGTCCACCGCGGCAGACACCTCCATGATCCGCCCGAAACCTCATCCGCGGCCAGAGCCCGGGGCGAGGCAACCGCATACTTTCTCCCACCACGGCGCGACAGCGACGCTGGACCGCTAGCCCCTCCTTCGTCGGGGCCTGCAGTGCAGGAAGTTCCCTCCGGCGCTCCTGCGTCGCTGATTCCCTCCAGGAATTTCCTCCCCCTTGCCCTGCGGGTAGACAGGGCTCCGTCGGCCGCCAAGCAAGCGAGCTTGCCAGCAACCAAAAAACAACGGGGGAGAAGGGGAAGCTGGCCGGTCACCTGAGCCGCCCCACCCACCGGAATCCTCTGCAAAAGGAGCAACACCATGATTGAAAAGATCAACCTCAACGGTCCCGCTGACCTGCTGGCGACCATCCCGCACCTGCTGGGTATTACGCCCTCGGAATCGTTCGTGGTTCTCACCGCCCATGTCGGTGCCCTCGGCGCGACCCTGCGGGTGGATGCCCCCGAACACGTCGAGCCGGTCAACTACGCGCAGACCCTGACCAGCCACGCCGCCAACGATGAGAAGGCAACGGCGTCCTACGTTGTCGTCTACACCGACGAGAACCAGGACAGCTACCCCTATGCCGCACACGTCGCCGCGCTGGTGTCCGAGCTGGCCGCAGCCCGGATGCCCGTGCGGAACGTCTGGCTGGTGACCTCCAGCTACTGGACGGAATTCGGCGCGGACGAGGAGCACCCGCTGGCGCAGATCACCGACAGCCACGCCAACGCGACGTTTACGTTCTTCGGGTCCGCCACGGACATCGACGTCTACAACCCCGCCCTGCTGGGCACCTGGGCCATGCCGGTGGACGCACCCGAAGGCACGGAGGCGGACATCGAGGAAGCCTGCGCCGCGTGGGCGGCCGTGCTGGACAGCACCGGGACCCCGGACAGCGAGACGGCCCGGCGCATCGCGGGGTCCTTCCAGCACAAGATGGTCCGGGACTTCCTGTTCCGCGAGACCATCACCACCCAGAACGGCAACTTCGCGGATGTCATCCTCGGTACCTTCGCCGGACGCCCGGACTGGAACCGGGTGGACCGGGCCCAGTCCATCGCGTTCGAGCTGATGAAGGCGGTCCCGGCGGGCCAGCGCGCACCGATGCTGACTCTGATGGGGTGGCTGGAATGGCTCAAAGGCAACGGCACCCAGGCGGCCCGGTACCTCAAGCACGCGGACACGGACGCACCCGGGTTCCGGCTGGCAGGGCTCCTGCAGGAACTGATCAACCGTGGTTCAATCGCCGAGGTCGCCCGCGACCCGGAAACCTCCTACCAGCGCCACACCAACTAAACAGACACAGGGCCGGGCCGGGATCACCACGAGATCCCGGCCGGGCCTTTTTGCCGGTGGCGGGGCGGCCTCCCCCGCTTCGCTCCGCCGGCCGCCGGACGCTCGCGCGGGCGCAGCTCGGAACCCAGCTGGCGTGTAGAAACCACGGCTACAGTGAACCCCAGGAACACTGCACCGACCAGGAAGCGTGAGCATGGGAACCGAATACATCCTGACCGACGACGACAAGCCGGACGCCGAGCCCAGCCTCGCCGAGGACGTCGTCGAACTTCGTCTGCTCACCGCCGGCGAACCAACCGGGCCCGCGAACATCGGCTGGGCCCGGGAAAACCACAACCTCTAACGACCAGGCAGCGAGCCGCTGCCCACCCAAATTTCCTTTGCAGAGGGAAAACCCGGAAAGGCCGGCACTTCGGTGCCGGCCTTTCCTCAGGCCCGGGTTTGTGCCAACACCCGGCGCCACAACACGAATGCCGCCAGCCCATTCAGGACGGTAATGAAGACATCGCCCCCCGCTGGCCGGGCGATGACGAGATCGAGGACCACCAGCGCCAGCGCCCCCGCTGCGGCAACAGTGAACACCGCAGCCAGGACCCGCAGGTCCCGCGGAGATTCCATTCCCGCACGGCCCGGCGGCCATCACGCGGGGCCGGATCAGTCATGCCCCCACCCTACTCAGGAAGGGCATGCTCGCGGCGGTCCTGCGCGGCGAGGGCGTTTTTGAGGTTTTACTCCTGGACCGTTCATCCAGGGTTCGGTCCTGCGCTGTTTGCGGAAATTACGGCCTGGGTGAGCTGATTCCAAAACTTGGCTGCGCCGTCAGGCCAAACCAAGGCGAGAATATTCCTTGTATTCAGCGCCTTTGCCCATTTCTGCACGAGATCGTGGTGGAAAACGAACTCTTCCAGCGCAGTGGCGTCGGGCAGTGCCAGAGGTGTCAGGCCCGGCCGCTGTGGAAGCACGTCGATGGCAGACAGCAAGGATTCGAGGGTCCGCCTCGCTGACTCCGGTCCGCGGGTCTGCGCCGGCAGCGTTCCCGCGTCTTTGGCTTTGGATATCTGATGGCGCAAACTCCTGGTGTATGCCGCCCAGGTCCTGGCGCTTTCTGCGTCAACGATCAGGGCCCGGTCCGATGCGCCAGAAGCCGCCTTCCCGTAGGACGCGAATGTTGCGCGGCCGCTGAGTTTGGCGGAGTACATGGCCGCGTCTGCTTGTTCCAAGAGGACACGGGGATCAGCGTGGGGCGGTCCGACGGTGACCCCGATGCTGGCGCTTACGTTGAGATGTCTTCCCTCCAGGGCGAAAGGCACCGCGATTGCATCAAGTATCCGCTGGGCTACTGTCGTTCCCCGTTCCGCCGAGGAGCCGGGAAGAACGAGCGTGAATTCGTCTCCGCCGGTTCGGGCCGCGGTGTCGCCGGTTCTGATACAGGTCATGAGCCTCCGGGCTATTTCGACTAGCAGGGCGTCGCCGGCTGCGTGACCATGGGAGTCATTGACGGGCTTGAATCCATCAATATCTACGGCGATCACGAGCGTGGTCTCTTCTGCACTGACGGCGGCCTCCAGCCGTTCGTGAAGCAGAGATCGGTTCGCCAGGCCTGTCAGGGGATCGCGTTGGGCGAGTGCGGCGAGGCGGTCCAGAAGGATGCGCTCTTCCGCCCGGGCGCGTTCGTGGATGGTCCAGTGCATGACACTGGTGATGCAGGCGGCCAGGAACAAAGCGATGTGCACGAACACCCAGCCTGCCGCCTCATCCGATGTCCCGGGGTGTCCTGACAAATCCTGCGGAGCGAGGACGCCGAGGACTATGTGGTGGATGAGCACTGTGCCAATGGCAGCGGCGATGGGTGCCCAGTCTTCGTAGAGTGCTACGACGGGGACCATGATGAAGAACAGGAAGTGGGCTTCGACAGTTCCGGAGATGTGAACCGCTATGGCCGCGATGACCATGAGGGCCACGGCGGCCATGACGGTACGTGCCCGGTATGGGAGCGGGGACTTCCAGGCCGCCACAGCGATAAGGGCCGGGATGGCCCCCTCACCGATGGCGTGGGCGGTCGGTTCTCCTTGAAGGAGCGCGAAGACGATGACGGCCGCTGCCATGACCAGGCAGAACGAGATGATTTTCCGGTGCCGAAAGGCTTTCGCGCTTTCCGGGAGCCGCGATCCTCTGGGTAGGTTTCTATTTAGTATGTCTAGCCACTGCCGGATCACGGCTGCTCCTTTGGTCGGGCCACGGGCCCGTTGCTGCCCGCCTCGCGGTAACCGGACGCATTGCCGGCGCGGAGTTGCTCTTCGAGGACCGATGCATCCACGGGTCTGCCGAACAGGAATCCCTGGGCGCGTTCGCAGCCCATGGCAAGCAGTGCGTTCAGCTGTTCCGGTGTTTCAACACCCTCGGCCACAACGCGCAGTCCCATCCCTTGGCCAAGGCCGACAATACCGGCGATAAAACCAGAGGATCTGCCCTCCGCGAGCCGTGAGATGAACGACCTGTCGATCTTGACTTCGGTGACCGGGAGCCGGTGCAGCTGGGCCAGGGAGGAAAACCCGGTGCCGAAGTCATCGATCGAAATGCCAACTCCGGCGGACCGCAGGTCGCGCAGATTCTCGTCGTTGACCGCTGATTCGGACATTGCCTGAGATTCGGTGACTTCCAGGGTGAGTGCCGCTGCCGGGAACCCGGTTCGTATCAGGGTGTCGCGGACAAACGCCGGGAATCCCGTGCTACCGAGCTGGACTGCCGACACGTTGACAGCAATTTCGATCGGATAACCGGCGGCCCGCAAATGGGCGCCGGCACGGCAGGCCTGGGTGAGTACGTGGGCGCCGACTTCAGCGATCAGATTGCTGTCCTCGGCTAAGGGAATGAAGTCCCCAGGCGACAGCAGGCCAAGTTCGGGATGGTGCCATCGGACGAGAGCCTCAGCGGCGAGGATTTCGTGTGTCGCTACGTCGATTTGGGGCTGGAATTGCACCCGCAGTTCGCCGCGGGCTGCAGCGCCGCGCAGGTCCGTTTCGAGCCTGAGATAGTCTTTGCGCTGCACTTCCGGGGGCGTTTGGCCGCGGGCCCGCGCCTTGGACTGATACATCTCGAAATCCGCTTTCTCTAAGAGAAGGCGGGCTGATTCGGACTGTGAATCGGTTCCTTCGCCCGGGAGGGCACCGCTGACACTCGTTCCGATGGCGACATTAACGAAGACTTTCCTGCCCTCAACCTCGACGGGCTCGGTAAGGCTGGTCCGGACCCTGGCGGCTACGCGGTCGGCTTCCAACGGATTTTGGATGTCGGGCAGGAGGATGACGAACTCATCACCGCTGTAGCGGGCGACCGTGTCACGGTCGCGCACAGCAGTTCCGAGCCGGGCGGCGACGTGGCGGAGAACGCTGTCACCGGCGGCGTGGCCGAGGCTGTCGTTGATCCGCTTTAGCCGGTTGACATCGCAGAAGAGCAGGCCCACCCGGCGTCCATTCGGGCCGGCCTGTGCCAGTGCAGTTTCCAGACGGTTCTCCAGCAGCGCCCTGTTGGGGAGCCCGGTAAGCGGATCATGGAGGCACTGCCGTCGGGCGTCCTCTAGCAGCCGGATCTTCTCCAGGGACACCGCGGCCAGACCTGCCAGCCCGCCCAGGCGTTCGATAAGGGCGCCCTCCAGATTTCCCGGAGACTGCTCCACCCAGTGCGCGAGCACGACTCCAGCGAGCTGGTTCCCGGCCATGATCGGTACTGCCGCAAGTGCTGTGATGGCGAAGTCGGCGAGCATGCTCCGGGCCCAGTCCGAGCTTCTCCCGTCCAGCAGCAGCGGAGCGCTGCCGGCGAGCAACTCGGAAAGCTCAGGGCATTCCTCAGCGGTGGTCTGGAAATCGGCGAGTTGTTCCGCGAGGTCCCCGTGCCAGCCGCTCATCCCGGCGATCCGGAGTTCTCCTATGTCGCTATCCCAGAGGGCAATCGCGGAGCGGTCGGCCCCCGAAAGAGCAGGCACCGCATCGGCAATCGAACCGGCGAGTGCCTGCACCGTAGAATGCTGGGCCAGCGAACGCGAAACGTCGAGCAGCAGCTGCGCCGTTTCCCCGTGCTCCCGGGCCTCAGCGACAATCCCGGCAATGTCGAGACTGATGGCGGCGTGCCGTGCATAAGATGCGAGGGCATCTGTGTCTTCCGGGAAGAACTCCTGGCCGGGATGTGCCACCGCCGCCAGAACACCATAGAAATGCTTGGCGGAGGCGACAGGAACGCACAGCACCGGCAACCCCGTCAGAGCGCCGTCCATGGCCAGAGTCACTCCGTCCTCTTCGAGCTCGGCAGCCAGTACGGAGCCCGTACCGCGGATCCGTACATGGTGTCCTCCCGCAGGGAGCCGGACGGCCAACAGATGTCCTGGCGCGTGCACCGCGCTGTCCGCGCGCGCCAAAACCCGGTCGAGTACGTCCTGCAGAGGTGCGCTGCTGACCAGATCCGAAGCTGCCCCCTCCAGTGTGCGCAGCCGGTGCTCGGCGGTTGAGCGCCGGCCGGGCAACGGCTTCTCCGCCATGAGCTTCCCAAGCAGGAGGCGCAGACGCTGAAGGGGCGGTGGGGTCCATGTCACGTCGTAAATGCACTCCGGGGCGCCGTTGAGTTGGCAGATCGAGCCGTGCTCCACGAGTGCCGGGGCTAATCCAAAGAACACGGGTATCTGGGCGAGGAAACCAACGTTGGAGTCGCAGCCAATCCGGCTGGGTCCATACGGTGGGAGCACCTTCCACGCCAGCGATGCGGAATTTTTCTCTACCCACTCGCA